>DATCXY010000071.1:0-3824 GCA_036570585.1 Solimonas sp.
GTTGGTCAGCGAGCCCTGCCTGCAGATTCGTGCCGGCCGTCATCCCGTCGTCGAAGAAACGCTGCGCACGCCGTTCGTGCCGAACGATCTGGCGCTTGCCGACGCAACGCGCCTGCTGGTGATCACCGGCCCCAACATGGGTGGCAAGTCGACCTACATGCGTCAGACCGCGCTGATCGTGCTGCTCGCGCACGCCGGCTCGTTCGTGCCGGCCGACGCCGCGACGATCGGGCCGATCGACCGCATCTTCACACGCATCGGCGCCGCCGACGATCTCGCGTCCGGGCAATCGACCTTCATGGTCGAAATGAGCGAGACCGCCAACATCCTGCACAACGCGACGCATGATTCGCTGGTGCTGATGGACGAGATCGGTCGCGGCACCTCGACCTACGACGGTCTGTCGCTGGCACGCGCGGTCGCCGAATTTCTCGCCAGCGACGTGCGCGCGTTCGCATTGTTCGCAACCCATTACTTCGAACTGACGACACTCGCCGACACACTGCCAGGCGTCGCCAACGTCCACCTCGACGCCGCCGAGTACAACGACGCGCAGGGCGAACGCCTGGTGTTCCTGCACAACGTCAAGGCCGGCCCCGCCAATCGCTCGTTCGGCCTGCAGGTCGCGTCGCTCGCTGGCGTGCCGCAGGCCGTGATTCGCGCCGCGCGCGGCCATCTGCAGATGCTCGAGAACCGGCCGCAAACCGAGATCGCGGCCGCGCCAGCCGAGTCGGCCGACACGCGCACCCAGATGTCGCTGTTCGCGCCCGCGCTGCCGTCGGCGGCAGTGAAAATGCTCGATGCGCTGGAGCCGGATGAACTGTCGCCGCGCGATGCGCTGGACGCGCTGTACCGGCTGAAGAAGACGCGCCAGCGCGAACTGTAGCTGGTGTGTCGCGACACGCCCGGAGATGAGTCATGGATGCCAGCTTTGCCAAACTGCCAACGCCACCTTATTACGCGGTGATCTTCAGTTCACGGCGCACCGCGATCGCTGCCGGATACGAGGCCGCTGCCGCGCGCATGCTCGAACTGGCGGCCCAGCAGGACGGCTACCTCGGTGCCGAAAGCACGCGTGGCGATGACGGCTTCGGCATCACGGTGTCGTACTGGCGCGATGAGGCCGCGATCCGTGCATGGAAACAACAGGCCGAACATCGGATCGCCCAGCAGATCGGCCGCCGCGACTGGTACGCACATTACGAAATCCGTATCGCCCGCGTTGAACGCGCTTATGGCGGGCCGGACACGACAGCGGACTGACAGCGTACCGATACAGAATTGACAGTATCACTGATACACTCAGCAAAACTGACTTCTTTTGCTGATGACTTCCCCAATTGAACGATCCGATCTGGCGCAACTGCTGCCGCCCGAATTCCGTGGCAATCTCGGCTTTCTGCTGAATTCTGCCCGGCGCGCGCTGGTCGCCGAAATCGACGCGGTCATGGACGGCGACCTGTCGATACGGCATTTCGCAATCCTCAGCGTCCTTCATCATCGCGGCGGGCTGCGTCAGACCGATATCGCCGGCGTGATCGGCATCGATCGCACCACGACGATGAAGATCGTCGACGAACTCGAACGTGCCGGCATGTTGCGCCGCACTCCGCATGCCGATGACCGCCGTGCCAATGCGCTCGACCTGACCAGCAAGGGCCGCTCCTGGCGTGAAAAAATGCTGCCGC
This sequence comes from Solimonas sp., assembly GCA_036570585.1. Classification (GTDB taxonomy): domain Bacteria; phylum Pseudomonadota; class Gammaproteobacteria; order Nevskiales; family Nevskiaceae; genus Solimonas. The sequence continues at coordinate 1,689 of DATCXY010000071.1, forward strand.
GGATCGCAGAGCAAGAATCGACGTTTCTCGATTCACTGAGTCAGGGCGAACGCACGCTACTGCAGGAATTGCTGTTGCGGCTGGTCACGGCGTCCTTCGATCGTTCGCATGCTAATCATCATCAAACATGAGAATTCTTGCCGCTCCATCGCCGAGAGCCGCGCCGCTGCTGATCGCACTCGGGCTCGCCTGGCCGTTCACCGCCACTGCCGACGCCGTCGCGTCTGCGACGCTGAGCCTGCATGAAGTCATCACCCGCGCCGTGCAGATGGCACCGCCGCAACGGCTCGCCGACGAGTCGCTGGCGCTCGCGCAAGCCCAGCAGGACGCCAGCCGCGCCAGCCTGCTGCCGCAACTTGGCGTATCGGCCTCGCAGCTGCGACAGACCACCAACCCGGCAACGCTGGGCTTCAACTTTCCCGGCCTGCCGAAGCTGATCGGTCCCTATTCGGTGTTCGATGCGCGCATCAAGGCCTCGCAGAAGCTCATCGACTTTGCGGCTGCCGCCGAACTGAGCGGTGCCGAATTCGGTGCGCGTGCAGCGGCGGCGCAGGCCGACGCGAGCCGCGAGGCAATCGCCAGTCGCGCCGCCCTCGCCTACATTCAGGTACTTGGCAACGAGCAGATGCTGGCGAGCGCGCAAGCTGATCTGGGGCTCGCCAATGATCTGCTGACGCTGTCACGCGATCAGCAGAAGGCCGGCATCGCATCCGGCGTCGATGTCGCGCGTGCCGAGACCGCTGTCGCCCAGGACCGTTATGCGGTATCGGAAACCGAAACGGCGATTGCGCAGGCGCGCCTGCAACTACAACGTCTCGCGATGTTGCCGATGGACCAGCCGTTGAAGCTGTCCGGCGATCTCGAGCACGACGGCACGCCGGACCTCGATGTCGACCATGCGCTGCAACTGGCGCGCAGCCAGCGCCCGGAACTGGCGGCGATCGACGCCTCGATCCGGCAGGCCGATGCCGAACTGTCAGCCGCCAGGCGCCGCCGCCTGCCGACGCTGTCACTGGTCGCCGACTACGGTTTGTCGTCGAACACACCCGGCACCAACGACGAAGACACCTATCGCTACGGCGCGACGCTGGAGCTGCCGATCTACGCCGGAGGCGCGATCAAGGCCCAGGAAAATGCGGCGCGACACCAGCTCGAACAGCAACGCATCCAGCTCGACGATCTGCGCCAGCAGATCGAACAGGATGTACGGCTGGCGGTCGCGACCGCCGCCAATACGCGCGAACAGGTTCGTGCCGCGCTATCCGCGCGCGATCTGGCCGAGCGCGAGCTGGAACTGGCGCGCGACCGCTTCAGCAATGGTGTGGCCGACAACGTCGACGTGGTCCGCGCGCAAGCCAGCCTCGCCCGCGCCCGCGCCCAGTCGATCGCCGCACAGGCTGCGTATCAGCAGGCGCGCGTCAACCTGGCGGCGGCGCAAGGCCAGGCGCGGCAATTCAATCTTTGAACGCGGCGCGCCGCCCGATGCGCGACGATCTGAATCGGAATACAGGCACAACACGATGAACGACAATCAGGACGCGGCGCAGACCGCGCGCTCGCACAAACCGCTGCTGATCGTGATTTTCAGTATCGCCGCGATCGTGGCCGCGATCTTCTGGTGGCTTTCGCGCGGCTACGAGTCAACCGACGACGCTTCGATCCAATCCGATATCACGATGGTCGCAGCGCGCGTCAGCGGTACGGTGATCAACGTCAAGGTCGACGATAACCAGCGCGTGAAAGCGGGCGATGTGCTGTTCGAACTCGACCCGGCCGACTATCGGACGCACGTACGTCAGGCCGAAGCCAACCTCGCCGCCGCCGAGGCGCAGGCGCAGGCCGCACAGGCAGACCTGACGATCACGCAGACCAGTGCGCCGGCCGCCGTCGCGCAATCACGGGCGGCATTGACGGCAGCGCATGCGCAGGCCGAACGCGCGCAGGCTGACGCCAGGCGCTATGAATCGCTGTACGCAAAGGACGAGATCTCGCAGCAGACGCTCGATCAGGTGCGCACCACCGCGCGCGCATTGAAAGCGCAAGCGGATCAGGCCGCCGCACAGCTCACCGCCGTGCAGACCACCACCGAACAGCTCGGCGCCAAACGCGCGCAGCTCGCGGCCGCACAGGCTGCCG
>DATCXY010000072.1:0-11287 GCA_036570585.1 Solimonas sp.
CCGGCATGGCAGCCTGCGCATTTTTCAGAACCGACGTACGGCGACGGCGCTTGCGAACACGCACTCACGCCCAGCAGCAGACACAGCTGCAATAAGCACCGCACGATCAATCCCGTTCCCCGTTTCACTTTCTTCAACGCCGCAGCTGCGTGACCCGCGACAAAATCTCGCGCTTGCTGATAACCCCCAGGACGTGACGATGCTGAAGATCATCGACCACCGGCACCCATTCGACCGGTACACGCGTCAACACATCCCAGGCTTCGCCGAGCGTGCAATGTGCCGGCAGAATCTGGAAATCCTGCTCGACGAAATCCTTGACCGGCGCGTCCGCCCTGGCCGGCGTGCGATACAGCACTTCATGCAGGCGATGCACGGACAGTGCGCCGATGAAGCGTCCGGTGCCATCGATTACCAGCAAAAAACGGCGGCGCGCCACGCCAAACAGTTCATGCGCTTCAGCCAGGGTCGCGTCTGGTGCCAGCGTCTTGGTCGGTGGCCGCACCAGTTCCGCAAGCCGCGCGGACTCGTACTCCCGAATCTCGGATTGCTTGAGCCGGCGCCGATCGAGTACCGCGTACAGCGACGAACGCGAGCGGAACATGCACGAAACGGTGTAGGCGACGACGCAGCCAGTCATCAGCGGCAACAACAGTGTCGCATCCATGGTCATCTCGAACACCATCAGGATCGCCATCAGCGGTGCATGGCTGACCGCCGCCATGAAGGCACCCATGCCGACCAGTGCGAGCAGCGCCGTGTCGGTGTGCGCGAGCTGCGGAAACCCGTTCGCCACGCCGGCAATCAGGCTGCCAAGTGCGGCGCCGATGAACAACGATGGCGTGAAGATACCGCCGATGGCACCGGAGCCGACAATCAACAGCGTCGCGGCAATCTTGGCGATCAGCAGCAGCCCGACCGGCACCGACATCGGCGCCCCATGCAGAATCGCCGTGATTGGCGCATAGCCGTTCCCGCAAACTTCCGGCACGACGATCGTAATTGCCCCCATCAGCAAACCACCGAATGCCATGCGCATGGCAAGCGGCCACGGCAGCGTCCTGAATGCACGCCGACTGCGATCGAGCAAGATCAGAAATGGCGGCGCCAATGCGCCTGCAGCGATGCCGATCGGCAGCAGCAATGCCAGATCCGCACCGCTCAGACTGGGCGCCGCGTGCACCAGCGCAAACGGTGCGCCTTGTGCGCCGAGCAGATGGATCGTGAACGTCGCGGCGACCGCCGATGCGAACAGCGGAATTAGTCTTTCGACGGTAATCGAGCCGAGCACCACTTCGGCGACGAACATCGCGCCAGCCAGCGGCGTGTGATAGACCGAAGCCAGACCCGCGGCCGCACCGCAAGCCGTGAACAGGCGCAGCGTGGTCATGTCGGCCCAGCGTCGCGCCGACAGGGAACCGGTCAATGCCGCGAGCTGCACCATTGCGCCCTCGCGACCGATCGAACCACCGCTAACGATCGACGCGAGCGAGGACAGGCTGCGAATCAGCGAACTGCGCAACGGGATGCGGCCATCGCCTTCGGCCACCGCGTCCATGTAATCACGGTCACCGGCTTCGACCGGTTGACGCTTGTCCCACCACAGCAAGCCACCGGCCAGCAAGCCGCCAAGCGCCGGTACCAGCAGCCGCCAATACCAGTCGAGCTGCGCGAAGTGCACGGTGATGTCGGCGGGAAAGCCGAGCATCGCGGTATCGAGATAGTCGATGCTCAGGCGGAACAAATTGGTGACGCACGCGGCAACCACGCCGATCGGCACCGCCAGCAGCACCGCCGGCAGCAGTGCGCCCGAGCGCAACCAGTGCAGTGGATGACGCATCAGCGATTGCCGCGAATCGGTCACGCTGCTCTCCTCAACACCGGTAATGGGCGAGTCGCGGCAAAAATCCAGGACCGCGCTTCATTCTATTCGCACACTTCTCAGTGTCGCTGCGGATGCTGGCGCCGCCATTGCCACGGCGGCTGCGGATCGACATCCGCCCACAGACCGAGACGCCGGCGCTGCACTTCCTGCAAAGCCTCGCGACAATTCGATGATGGCCGCATGCCGCACCAGGCCAGACCGTCGGCGACCAGCTGCAGGCCGACATCACGACCATCGAGTTCGATTGTCGCGACGGTACGGCCGTAACGATCGCGTGCGCGCGGATGCAAGATGACGTGCTGCCCCTGAACGCGCGATGCCAACGCGTCACGCGATGCGAGACCGTAGGCCTGCTCGAGCTCGGGCGCATCAATGTCCGCGACGCGAATCTTGACCGGCTTGCCGCTGCCGCAACTGACGCCAAGCGTGTCGCCATCGTGAACCCACAGCACGGTCGCGTGGCTGCAATCACTGCTGTGTGCACGCAGGGGCGCGATGCAGAACAGCAATGCCAGCAGCACCGGCCTCAAGCTCAATGCAAAGAGCCCCGCAATGCGGGGCTCCGGTGCAACAACCGATACGCGATCAAGCTGCCGTGCTTTCACGCTTGGGTTCGCTGTTCTCGTACACGATGAACGGCTTGGCCTCGCCCTTCACGACCGCTTCGTCGACAACAACCTTGCTGACGTTCTCCATCGATGGCAAATCGTACATCACGTCGAGCAGCATGTTCTCCATGATCGTGCGCAGACCGCGCGCGCCCGTCTTGCGCTCCTTGGCCTTGACCGCAATCGCACGCAATGCATCTTCGCGGATCTCGAGTTGCACACCTTCCATCGTGAACAGCCTGGCGTATTGCTTGACCAGCGCGTTCTTCGGTTCCTTGAGGATCGACATCAGCGCCGTCTCATCAAGTTCTTCGAGGATCGCACAGACCGGCAGACGGCCGATGAATTCGGGAATCATGCCGAAGCGGACCAGATCATCCGGCTCGGCCTTGGCCATCAGCTGGTTGGCATGCTTGTTGTCCTTGCTCGATTTCATTTCGGCCGAGAAACCGATGCCCGTGCTCTCCGAGCGCTGCTGGATCACCTTGTCGAGGCCGGCAAACGCACCACCGCAGATGAACAGGATGCCGGCCGTGTTGACCTGCAGGAATTCCTGCTGCGGATGCTTGCGGCCACCCTGCGGTGGCACCGAAGCGATCGTGCCTTCGATCAGCTTCAGCAGCGCCTGCTGCACGCCTTCACCGGACACGTCCCGGGTGATGCTCGGGTTCTCGCTCTTGCGAGAGATCTTGTCGATCTCGTCGATGTAGACAATGCCGCGCTGCGCTTTTTCGACGTCGTAGTCGCACTTCTGCAGCAGACGCGCAATGATGTTCTCGACATCCTCGCCAACGTAGCCAGCTTCGGTCAGCGTCGTCGCATCGGCGATCGCGAACGGCACGTCGAGCAGGCGCGCCAGTGTTTCGGCGAGCAGCGTCTTGCCGGAACCGGTCGGGCCGATCAGCAGAATGTTCGACTTGGCGATCTCGACGCCTTCACTGCCCTTCAGCGACAGACGCTTGTAGTGGTTGTAGACGGCGACCGACAGAATCTTCTTGGCGGTGTCCTGGCCGATGACGTACTCGTCCAGCGCCGAACGGATCTCGTGCGGCTTCGGCAGGCCCTTGGTCTGCGGCTTGGCGTGAACTTCCTCGCGGATGATGTCGTTGCACAGGTCAACGCATTCATCACAGATGTATACCGAGGGGCCCGCGATGAGCTTGCGTACTTCGTGCTCGCTCTTGCCGCAGAAGGAGCAGTACAGAACGCGACCACTATGGGCCGTCGGCGTACTACCCCGCGTGTCATTGGTCATCTCACATCCTCATCCGGTCGTTGATGCCCGGCGACTCCTGTATAGCACAGGGTCATTTTTCTGCAAAATTGGATTCTTGTCGCGGTCAAGCGCTGCCCGTTCAGGCGGCTGAACCACCCCGTTGAGTCAGAATCTGGTCGATCAGACCGTATTCCTTGGCCTGTTCGGCGTTCATGAAGTAATCGCGCTCGACATCGTGCTCGATCTTCTCGATCGCCTGGCCGGTATGGTCCGACATCAGCTTGTTGAGCTTTTCACGCAGATACAGGATTTCGCGCGCCTGGATCTCGATATCGCTGGCCTGGCCCTGTGCACCGCCCGAGGGCTGATGGATCATCACGCGCGCGTTCGGCAGCGCGAAACGCTTGCCCTTGGCGCCCGCCGACAGCAGGAACGCACCCATGCTCGCAGCCTGACCGACACACATGGTCGACACGTCCGGCTTGATGAACTTCATCGTGTCGTAGATCGACATGCCGGCGGTGATCACGCCGCCCGGCGAGTTGATATACAGATGAATGTCCTTGTCCGGATTTTCCGATTCGAGAAACAGCAACTGTGCGACCACCAGATTGGCCATGTGATCTTCGATGCCGCCGACGATGAAGATCACGCGCTCCTTGAGCAGGCGCGAATAAATGTCGTACGCACGTTCGCCGCGGGCGGTCTGTTCAACCACCATCGGTACAAGTTGGGAGCGGGTCAGGATGTCAGTCATGGCGTCTCTGTTTTGGAGTGGTGCGTAACGCTTCAGTTCCCTGCACACGCTCTAATAGAGACGAACGCGCGCCATTCAAGCGGGCGCGCATTCGTCCCGCAATCAGGCGGCGGCCTGCGGCGACGGCGGATTCAGCAGCTCTTCGAGACTCAGCGGCTTTTCGCTCGGCGTGACACCGCCGATCAGGCTGTCGACCACCTGATCCTCAAGCACCATGCCGCGCAGACCCTGCAACATCTCGGGGCGCGAGCGGTAATAGGCCTTGACCTGTTCCGGCTGCTCGTAATCGGCGGCGATGCCATCCAGCGCCGCTTCGACAAGCGAGGTGTCGAGTTTGATGTCGCGCGCCTTGATCACTTCACCAATCAAAAGGCCAAGCGCCACTCGCTGGCTGGCACCTTGCTCGAACAGAGCATCCGGCAGCAGCTCGGCACGCTTGGCCGGCTCCAGATTCGCCATGTTCATGCGCGCTGCGGCTTCATCCCGCATGCGCGGAATTTCCTGCTGCACCAGCGCCTGCGGCAACTCGATCGGATTGGCCTTCAGCAGCTGGTCAAGCGCCTGCGTCTTGAGACGGTTGCGCACCGCCTTGTCACGTTCCTTCACAAGCGCCGCCTGACACTTCTCGCGCAGCCCAGCTTCGCCGGCTGCTTCTTCGACCTGGTGCGCCTTGAGGAACTCGGCATCGAGTTCCGGCAACTTCGGCTCGCGCAATTCTTTGATCGTCACGTCGAACTGCGACGCCTTGCCGCGCAGCGCTTCAGCGCGATAGTCCTCGGGGAATTTGACGTCGACAACGAACGATTCGCCGACAGCGTGCCCGACGATCCCGGCTTCCAGCTCAGGCAGGAAACGACCTTCGCCGAGCTCAAACTGCACGTCCTTGCCTTCGCCGCCCTCGAATGCGGCACCGTCAATCTTGCCGAGGAAATCGACCTTGACCTGATCGCCGTTCTGCGCAGCGCGGGCGACTTCAACGAATTCGCGACGTGCCTTGCGCAAATTGCCGATCAGACGATCGATATCAGCTGCGGTGATCTCGACCACCGGCTTTTCGATCTGCAGCGCATCGAGCGCATTCAACTTCACTTCGGGATAGACCTCGAAGTTGGCGACGTATTCGAAAGGCTCGCCGGCCTTCTCCGCCGTGATGTCAATCTGCGGCTGACCCGCCGGGCTGACGCCCGCCTGGCTCAAGGCCTGAGGATAGGTTTGCTGGACCAGATCCGAGATTGCTTCCATCCGCGCCGACTCACCGAACTGCTGCTCGATGACCTTGCGCGGCGCCTTGCCCGGACGAAAGCCTGGAAGCTTGGCGCGGCTGGCGGCACGATTGAGCCGTAAGGCGATCGCCTTGGCAACTTCATCAGCAGGCACACGAACACGCATCTGCCGGCGCAGTCCGCCCGGCGAATCGACTTGAACTTCCATTTCTAACACTCTGATGGCTGTAGTTTATTTAGTGGCAGTCTGGTGCGAAAGGCGAGACTCGAACTCGCACGCCTTACGGCACGGGAACCTAAATCCCGGGCGTCTACCAATTCCGCCACTCTCGCAAAGGTCGCGAAGTATATCAGTCGCTTGAGCGCCAGCACGGCCGTTTGCGGCCTTGATTCGCCACGTTCGAATTGCTCGCTTGACACGCTAATGAGAATCAATATCATCATCGTATCTACCGAGGAGTTTCCATGGACGATTTCCGAGCGCCGCCGCCGACCAGTGCCGTCACCACCCCCATTGACGGCCATGCGCCGCGCGTGCGCAGCGATGATCTGTTGCGGGGCTCGCGTGAGATCGTCATCGAGCATCGCGGTCAGGAATACCGCCTGCTACGCACGCGCAACGACCGACTGATTCTCAACAAGTAGCGTCGGATGCAGTCGACACATGCGCCGGCTGGCACAATGCCGGCGCATGACCGCACCTGATCGCCGCATCGCTGCTTTCGTCTGGACCTGTCTGCTGCTGGCGACTTTGGCGGGTCTGTCGCTGTGGGCGATTCTCGCCGGCCCGTTCCCGCTGTCATTTTCGGACCTGCCCACGCTCAGCCCGGCACAACACAGCGTGTTGTTCAATCTGCGTCTGCCACGCCTGGTTGCGGCGATCGGCATCGGCGGCGGCCTCGCGATTTCCGGCTGCAGCTTCCAGGCCGTCTTGCGCAATCCGCTCGCGGATCCAAGTTTCATCGGTGTTTCGGGCGGCGCTGCCGTTGCCGCCGCCGCGTGTCTCGCGGTTCTGCACCAGCTCAGTTTCATCCCTTTGCCGCCACAGGTCCTGATCGCTGTTGCAGCGCTCACCGGTGGGCTCGCGAGTGCTGCGCTGGTAATGCGCATTTCACGCGTCGACGGCGATGCTCAGCCGATCACGCTGCTGCTCGCCGGCCTTGCCATCAACGCGCTCGCCGGTGGCCTGCTCGGTTTGATCGCCTATAGCTCCAGCGATCCGACGCTGCGCGCAATCACGCTGTGGCTGTTCGGCTCACTCGATCGCGCCGGCTGGTCACAACTGGCGGTGGCGATGCCGGCGATCCTGATCGCCTCACTGCTGCTGTGGCGGATGGCACCGGCCCTCAATGTGATCCTGCTCGGCGAAGCCGAGGCAGCGCATATCGGCGTCAAGGTCGCCGCACTGAAGCGCAGTGCGATTGTGCTGGCCGTGATCTGCGCCGCGTGCTCGGTCGCACTCGCCGGCGTAATCGGTTTCATCGGCCTGATGGTGCCGCATATGCTGCGCATGCTGATGGGCCCTGACCATCGCGGCCTGATGCCCTTGTCGTTTCTCGGCGGCGCTGCGCTGCTGACGCTGGCCGACACCATCGCGCGCATCGCGGTACAGCCGGCTGAAATTCCAGTCGGCATTCTGTGTGCGCTGCTCGGCGCACCGTTCTTCCTCGGACTGCTGCTGCACTGGCGCCGCAATCCGGTACTCACCTGATGCTGCGCACTGAAAATCTGAGCTACGAACTGCACGGTCGCCGCCTGCTGGCGCCGCTGAGCGTGTCGTTCAAGCCCGGCCAGCTGCATGCGATCTTCGGCCCGAATGGTGCCGGCAAGTCGACACTGCTGCGGCTGCTTGCACGCGAATGGCTGCCCAGCGCAGGGAGCATCACGCTCGACGATCGACCTTTGGGCGAGTGGCCCGCTGCAGAGCTCTCTCGTCATCGCGCGATGCTGCCGCAGCAGCACGCCTTGTCGTTTCCGTTCAGCGCACGCGAAGTGGTCGAACTCGGTCGCCTGCACGCCGTGCGACAGACCGCGGCGCAAGAGCGCGCCATTGCCAGTGAAGCGCTCGCCGCCTGCGGCGCCAGCGCACTGGCACCGCGTTCATACGCGCAACTGTCGGGCGGCGAACGTGCGCGCGTGCAGCTGGCGCGCGTGCTCGCGCAGATCTGGCGGTCACCGAATGGCGCGAGCCGCTATCTACTGCTCGACGAGCCGACCGCGCACCTGGATCTGGCGTTCCAGCACGCTTGCCTGCGACTGGCGCGCGACTGGCTTCAACACCAGGTCTGCGTCATCGCCGTGCTGCACGATCCGAACCTGGTATTGAGCTACGCCGACGAGGTCATCGTGATCGCTGACGGCCAGTTGCATGCGCAGGGCGCGCCAGCCGAGGTCATCACCGGTGCGCTGATGCAGGACGTCTACGGACTCGGCGCCGACCGTGTGCAGACCGCCAGTGGCGGTCACTGGCTCGCGGTGCGTTCCGGAATTTAACGGCGCTTACTGCCAGACCACCGGCTCGCCGCGCCGCTGCCAATCGCTGAATTGCGGCGCATAGGTCTTCTCGATCTCGTTGCGCTTGATCTTCATCGTTGGCGTGATGAAGCCGTTTTCGACTGTCCACTGCTCGCGCACGACCGCGAGAAAATCCAGACGTGCGTGCGGGTCGACCTGCGCATTGACCGCATCACGCAAGGCACGCAGCTCGACGTCGATCTCGGCGCGCAAGACCGGATCTCGCGTCGTCGCCGCCGACAGCTCGGCCGGCAGCATCAGCAATGCAAAAGGCTGCGCGTAATCGGCGCCGGCGACGCAGACCGCCTCGATTCGCGAATTCGCACCGAGCAGATTCTCGATCGGCGCGGGCGCCACGTACTTGCCTTTGCTGGTCTTGAACTGTTCCTTGGCGCGTCCGGTGATGCGCAGTCGGCCTAGTTCGTCAATATCGCCGAGATCACCCGTGCGCAGCCAGCCGTCAGCGGTCATCGCCTCGGCGCTGCGCTGCGGATCACGGTAATAACCCTGCATCAGCCATGGCGCCTTGACCAGCACCTCGCCGATCTCCGACAAGGTGCATTCGACATGTGGCCAAGGCGCGCCGACATAACCGACACGCATCGTCTCGGGCCGCGAAGTATGTGACAGCCCGAAATTTTCGGTCATGCCATAAACCTCAAGCAGATCGAGACCCAGGCTGCGATACCAGGCAATCACCTCCGCCGGCAGCGGCGCGGCGCCGGTGGCCGCGAAGCGCACGGCGTCCAGTCCGAGTTGGCGAACCAGCTTGCGTTTCAACGCCCGTCCGAGCAGCGGAATCTTCAACAGGCGATCGAGTTTCCTCTTCGGCAATTTGGCGAACACCGCCTGCTGGAATTTGATCCACAGCCGTGGCACCGAAAAGAACACGGTCGGCCGCGCACGTTGCAGATCACGCGCAAACGTATCCAGCGATTCGGCGAAGTAGACGCGAAAGCCGTGATACAGCGAATTGCCTTCGACACCGATGCGTTCGGCGACGTGCGCGAGTGGCAAATACGAGAGCACGCGTTCATCGGGGCCGAACTTGAACACTTCACCCATGGTCTTGGCGGTCGCCGCAATGTTCGCGAAGCTGTGCATCACGCCCTTGGGCATGCCAGTCGTGCCCGATGTGTAGATGATCGTCGCGAGTTCATCGGCGCCTCGCAGCAAGTCATCCTGCAACGGCGCGACATCGGCAATCGCCGCGCCCCATTCGGGATCGCCGGTTTGCGGCGCCAGAGAAAAACGGATGCGAACGATGTCATCCGGCACGCCCGGCGCCATCGCATCCCAGCCATCGAGCTTGCCGATGAAGATCGCCTTGGCCTGCGAGTGATCGAGAATCTGGCGAATCGATGTCGCCGCCAGCGTCGGATAGATCGGCACGCTGACATGGCCGGCGATCCAGATCGCAAAATCGGCAATCAGCCACTGCGCACAGTTCTTCGACAGGATCGCAATGCAGCTGCCGGCCGGCCAGCCGAACGAACGCAGGTGTGCGGCCATGCGTCGTGCTTCATCGAGTGTCTGCGCCCAGCTGTAGTCACGTGATTCGCCGTTGCCGAGTGGCTGCGTCAGATAAATGCGCGTGGCGAATTCGGCCTCCCAACGGAACAGTCGCTGCAACGGCAGATCGTCCTCGCGCAGCAGCGGCGTAAGCTCCATTACTTCATCTCCTCGTTTTATAGTCGGCATCGCATGATGCGAACGCTTTTCTCATCTTCGCGTCGCAATCAAACCGCGTTTCATCGCGCCACGCAACGGGTAATGAATGTGACCGCAGCCTCGCCGTTTTACACTGAAGAGCACGTCAGTTTTCGCCAGCAGGTTCGTCGTTTCGTCGAACGTGAAATCGCGCCCAATATCGAGCACTGGGAGGCCGCCGAACAACTGCCGCGCGAACTGCATGCGCGTGCGTCCGAAGCCGGCATCTTGCAGATCGGCTTTCCAGAGCACTGCGGCGGCGTCGAAGTACCCGATCTGTTCTACATGATCGTGCTGACTGAAGAGCTGGCACGCGCCGGCAGCGGCGGCGTCATCGCCAGCCTGCTGTCACACGGCATTGCGTCACCGCCGATCGCGCACGCCGGCAATGCCGAACAGCAACAGCGCTTTGTCGCGCCGGTACTCGCTGGCGAGAAAATTGCGGCACTGGCGATCACCGAACCCGGCGGCGGCTCCGACGTCGCGAACCTGAAGACACGCGCTGTACGCGACGGCGATCACTACATTGTCGACGGCAGCAAGACCTTCATCACCTCGGGCATGCGCGCCGACTTCATCACCACTGCCGTGCGCACCGGCGACGCCGGCATGGGCGGTGTCTCGCTGCTGGTGATCGAAGCCGGCACGCCGGGCTTTTCACGCTCACCGCTGAAGAAGATGGGCTGGTGGTGCTCGGACACCGCAACGCTCTATTTCGACAGCTGTCGCGTGCCGGTCGCCAATCGCATCGGTCCGGAGAATCAGGGCTTCATGGCGATCATGCTGAATTTCAATCAGGAGCGCCTGATGCTCGCGGCGCAAGCCTGCGCATTCGCGAATGTCTGCTACGAAGAATCGCTGGACTACGCGCGTGAACGCGAAACCTTTGGCCGCCCGTTGATCCGCAATCAGGTGATCCGTCACAAGCTCGTCGATATGCGTACGCGCATCGATGCCGTGAAATCCCATCTCGATCTACTGGCATGGCAGGTCAGCAACAAACGCACGCCGATCGCCGAGGTCTGCATGTTGAAGAACCTGGCGACGACGACTCTGGAATACGTTGCAAACGAGGCCATGCAGATCTTCGGCGGCGCCGGCTATCTGCAGGGCGCCAAGGTCGAGCGCATCTACCGCGAAACCAAAGTTCTGACGATCGGTGGCGGCTCGCTGGAAGTGATGAAAGATCTTGCAGCCCGGCAGATGGGATATTAGCCGCGGAATATTTTTATACGCTTGATGGATATCGCCGATTTATCGATACACTATGCTGCATTAGCCGCCGTAAGCGGCGGAAACCGGGGGGTTTTATGGGAAAGGTCGGGGTTCGCCGGGCGGTTTTTGCCGGTGTGGTTGCAGCTGGTTTTTCGGTAT
>DATCXY010000073.1:0-5334 GCA_036570585.1 Solimonas sp.
GATTGGGGTCGCGCAAAAGACGAGCCGTTCGAGTCGGGCGTGGTCGGCGAAGGCGGTGCACGGCTGCGGTTTTCGGCGAAGTTCTATCTGGTCGCGATGTTTTTCGTGATCTTCGACGTTGAAGCCCTGTTCCTCTATGCCTGGGCGGTGTCGGTCCGCGAGGCCGGTTGGGCCGGCTTCATCGAAGCCTTCATCTTCATCTTCATTCTCGGTGCCAGCCTCGTTTATCTGTGGAAGATCGGCGCGCTGGATTGGGGGCCCGCGGCGCGGTCGCGGCCACCGCGCGATCGCCAGACCGAGCGCAGCCCTGCGGTGGAACGAACCACCGGTTCATCGCGCTAAGCGCCGCCGCCAGCACAAGAGCAAGCAGCCATGGAATACACACTCACGCGTATCGACAAGAACTCGCAGCGCTATCCGATGGAGCAGCGCAGCCAGGTTCCCGATCCGCTCGAAGAGCAGCTGAACAAGAACATCTTCCTCGGCAAGCTCGAGGACATGATGCATGGCGCCGTCAACTGGGGGCGCAAGAATTCGATCTGGCCGTACAACTTCGGCCTGTCGTGCTGCTATGTGGAAATGGCCACTGCATTCACGCCAACCCACGATCTGGCGCGATTCGGCGCCGAAGTCATCCGCGCATCTCCGCGCCAGGCTGATTTGATGGTGATCGCCGGCACCTGTTTCATGAAGATGGCGCCGGTCGTGCAACGCCTGTACGAACAGATGCTGGAACCGAAATGGGTGATCAGCATGGGCGCGTGCGCAAACTCCGGCGGCATGTACGACATTTATTCGGTGGTGCAGGGCGTCGACAAGTTCTTGCCGGTCGACGTCTATGTGCCCGGCTGCCCGCCGCGTCCGGAAGCATTCCTGCAGGCGCTGAACCTGTTGCAGGATTCGATCGGCAAGGAGCGCCGGCCGCTGTCGTGGGTGGTCGGCGACCAGGGCGTCTACAAGGCCAATTTCCCGTCGCGGCGCGAAACGCTGCGTCCCGAGCGCAGCGCGCAGACCACGCTGCGCACGCCGGACCAGGTTTAAACGGCCATGGCTGACGACGCACCGCTCGCCGTGCCGGGTCTCGAGAACGAGGTCATCCGCGATCTCTACGCGCGCTTCGGGCAAAGCGCGTTCGTGCCGCAGCGCACGCAGGATGGCATGCCGACCCTGTGGGTCGGCGCCGACAAGATCATCGAGGTGTTGCGCCATCTGAAGAACGGCGTCGCCAAGCCGTACAAGATGCTGTACGACCTGACCGCGGTCGACGAGCGTCTGCGCAAGTATCGTCGCGACCTGCCGGCGTCCGATTTCACGGTGGTCTACCAGCTGTTGTCGATCGAGCGCGACATGACGCGCAGCGGCAGCCCGGATATCCGCCTGAAGGTCGCGTTGCAGGGCGAGTACCCGCATCTGCCGACCGCGACGACGGTCTACGAGAACGCCAACTGGTACGAGCGCGAAGTCTGGGATCTGTTCGGTATCATTTTTGACGGCCATCCGGGGCTGCGTCGCATCATGCTGCCGCCGCGCTGGGTCGGCCATCCGCTGCGCAAGGAACACGCGGCGCGCGCGACCGAGTTCGATCCGTTCGTGCTCGATCAGATGCGCCAGGATCTCGATCAGGAAGCGCTGCTGTTCAAGCCCGAAGATTGGGGCATGAAGAAGGGCACCGACAACGAGGACTTCATGTTCCTCAATCTCGGCCCCAATCATCCGTCCGCGCATGGTGCGTTCCGCATCGTGCTGCAGCTCGACGGCGAAGAGATCGTCGACTGCGTGCCGGACATCGGCTACCACCATCGCGGTGCCGAGAAGATGGGTGAACGCCAGTCCTGGCATTCGTACATTCCGTACACCGACCGCATCGATTATCTCGGCGGCGTGATGAACAACCTGCCGTATGTGATGACGGTCGAGAAGCTCGCCGGCATCACGGTGCCGGCGCGCGTGCAGACCGTGCGCATCATGATGTCGGAGTTCTTCCGCATCACCTCGCACTTGCTGTTCTTCGGTACCTTCCTGCAGGACGTCGTCGCGATGTCGCCCGTATTCTTCGCATTCGTCGATCGCCAGAAGGCGTACGACGTGATCGAGGCGGTCACCGGCTTCCGCATGCATCCGGCCTGGTATCGCATCGGCGGTCTCGCACATGATCTGCCGCAGGGCTGGGATCGTCTGGTCCGCGAATTTGTCGACTATCTGCCGGCGCGTCTCGACGAATACCAGAAGGTCGCGCTCGAAAATTCGATCGTGGTCTCGCGGACCCGTGGCATCGCCGCCTACGACACCGCGCAGGCCATGGAGTGGGGCACGACCGGCGGCGGCCTGCGTGCGACCGGTCTTGGCTATGACCTGCGCAAAGCGCGGCCGTACTGCGGCTACGAGAATTTCGATTTCGAGGTTCCGACCGGCACGCGCGGCGATGCCTACGATCGTCTGATCGTGCGCGTCGAGGAAATGCGCCAGTCGGTACGCATCATCCGCCAATGTCTCGACAACATGCCGTCGGGTCCGTACAAGGCCGATCATCCGCTGACGACGCCGCCGCCGAAGGATCGCACGCTCAAGGACATCGAAACGCTGATCACGCACTTCCTGCAAGTGTCGTGGGGGCCGGTGATTCCCGCCGGCGAGGCGAGCGTGATGATCGAGGCGACCAAGGGGCTCAACAGTTATTACCTGACCTCGGACGGCAGCACGATGAGCTACCGCACGCGCATCCGCACGCCGAGCTTCCCGCATCTGCAGCAGATTCCGAGCGTCATTCGCGGGCAGATGATTCCCGACTTGATCGCGTACATCGCGTCGATCGATTTCGTCATGGCCGATGTGGACCGCTGAGCAATGAGTACTTCCGATACGGTCATCAAACTCGCCGAACTGACCGGCAAAAGCGCCAGGATCGAACCGCCATTCGTGCTGAGCGACGCCGAGCGACACGCGATCGAACATGAAGTCGCGCACTACCCGGACGCACGTGCGGCGAGCATCGGCGCGCTGAAGATCGTGCAGGCCCACCGCGGCTGGGTCCCGGATGGCGCGATCGAGCCGGTCGCGGCGATGCTTGGCATCGGTGGCGCCGAACTCGAAGGCGTCGCGACCTTCTACAACCTGATCTTCCGCAAGCCGGTCGGTCGTCACGTGATCAAGGTCTGCGACAGCATCTCGTGCTTCCTGACCGGGTACGAGGACATCAAGGTTTCGCTCGAAAAGACGCTGGGCATCGGCTACGGCCAGACCACCACCGACGGCCGCTTCACACTGCTGCCGATCTGCTGTCTGGGCGCCTGCGACAAGGGGCCGACGCTGATGATCGATGACGATCTGCACGGCGACCTTACCCCCGATGGCGTCGCCACGATGCTGGAGGCCTACAAGTAATGAGTCTCGAACAGGACTTGCTGGTCAAGCCGCTGACCGCGCGCGTGAATGTCGCCGCGCCGCAGGATCTGCGCGCCTATGAGGCGAGCGGCGGCTACGTCGGCCTGCGCACGGCGATCAAGGACCTGACTCCCGCCGACCTGCAGTCGCGCGTCAAGGATTCGAACCTGCGCGGTCGTGGTGGTGCGGGCTTCCCGACCGGCGTGAAGTGGGGCCTGGTGCCGATGGGGCCGGATGCCGGCGCCAAGTATCTGGTCTGCAATGCCGACGAGATGGAGCCGGGTACGTTCAAGGACCGGCTGCTGATGGAAGGCGCGCCGCACCAGATGGTCGAGGCGATGATCGTTGCCGCGTACGCGATCCAGGCGACCACCGGCTACATCTTCCTGCGCGGCGAATATGTGGTCTCGGCCGAACGCCTCAACAAGGCGCTCGCCGAAGCGCGCGCGGCCGGCCTGCTCGGCAAGAACATTCTCGGCAGCGGCTGGGATTACGACTGCTTCGTGCACACCGGTGCCGGCCGCTACATCTGCGGCGAAGAAACGGCGCTGATCAATTCGCTGGAAGGCCGCCGTGCGAATCCGCGCGCCAAGCCGCCGTTCCCGCAGATTTCCGGTGCCTGGGGTCGGCCGACCGTCGTCAACAACGTCGAGTCGCTGTGCAACATCGCGCCGATCGTCGTGCACGGCGCCGACTGGTTCAAAGGCCTGTCGCAGGGCAAGTCCAAGGACGGCGGCACCAAGCTGTACGGCGTGTCCGGTCGCGCCAAGCGCACCGGCGTGTTCGAGTTGCCGATCGGCACCAGTGCGCGCGAGATTCTCGAAGATCACGGCGGTGGCATGAAGGACGGCTATCAGCTCAAGTGCTGGCTGCCGGGCGGTGCCTCGACCGATTTTCTGATGCCCGAGCATCTGGATCTGGCAATGGACTTCGACACCATCGCCAAAGCCGGTTCGCGCATGGGCACGGGGTTGCTGACGGTCGTCGACCACAAGCAGAACATGATTTCTGTCGTGCGCAATCTTGAAGAATTCTTCTCGCGCGAATCCTGCGGCTGGTGCACGCCGTGCCGCGACGGTCTGCCGTGGAGCGTGAAGATGCTGATGGCGCTCGAACAGGGGCGCGGTCACGCCAGTGATCTCGTCCAGCTCGAACATCTGACCAAGCTGCTCGGGCCAGGGCGCACGTTCTGCGCGCATGCGCCGGGTGCGATGGAACCGCTGCAGTCCGCGCTGAAATTCTTCCGCGCTGAATTTGAAGCCGGGGTTTCGCCCGTGGCGGCCAAGGCCGACGCGCTGCAGGATCTCGCGCAAACCGGCGTCCTCGACGCCAAAGTCGCTTAGGGCCCTTAACGCATGGCCACGATTCACGTAGACGGCAAGCAGTACGAAGTCGACGGGGCAGACAATCTGCTGCAGGCCTGTCTGAACCTCGGCCTCGATATCCCGTATTTCTGCTGGCACCCGGCGCTCGGCAGCGTCGGCGCGTGTCGCCAGTGTGCGGTCAAGTCGTATCGCGACGAGAGCGACAAGACGGGCCGCATCGTCATGTCGTGCATGACGCCGGCATCGAACGGCACGTTCATTTCGATCGCCGACGAAGAGGCCAAGGATTTCCGCGCGTCGGTCGTCGAGTTTTTGATGACCAACCATCCGCACGACTGCCCGGTCTGCGAAGAAGGTGGTCATTGTCATTTGCAGGACATGACGGTGATGACGGCGCATCACAGCCGCTCGTACCGGTTCGACAAGCGCACGCATCTGAATCAGGATCTCGGCCCGTTCATCGGCCATGAGATGAACCGCTGCATCTCGTGCTATCGCTGCGTCCGCTACTACAAGGATTACGCCGACGGCACCGACCTGGGCGTGTTCGGCACCGCTGCGAACGTCTACTTCGGTCGTGCCGAAGATGGCACGCTGGAATCCGAATTCTCCGGCAACCTCACCGAGG
>DATCXY010000074.1:0-1905 GCA_036570585.1 Solimonas sp.
CCGCGAGGGTCGGTGACACCTTGATCCGGGGCGAGTCCTCCGAACGCACACGGCATGTCGAACTCGCCGCGCCCGTCACGATACCGTTCACGCATAAAAGCAGGGAGCAATCCCTCACGCTGCCGGCGGGCTACTACGGGCTGTTCGCGACCGACTTGCGTGGTGCCTATTTCCGCACGTTCAACACGGTGAAAGTCGGCGAGCAAACGGTCATCGGCGGTCTCTATGTGGAGAACAATTCAAGCTCGCTCGCTGGTGCGTTCTGGCGAGGCAATCTGACGCAGATCGAAGTCGAGCATGTGTTCTTCTTCGTGCCGGCTGACCGACAGATCGGCGTCAACGTCGTTGAAACAGGGACTGATATTCCGGCGCCGGGGACGCTGCGCCGCGAACTGGTGTTCAACGGATTGTCGCAAGGCACCTTGCACCTGATGTATCGCGAGTTCACGGCCGACGGTCTCGCGCGTCCGGCGTTTTATGCCGCAGTCGATGTTGACTACAGACCCGGCATGCTTTTCCGGTACCAGTCAGTCGCGCTGCGTATTCATGATGCGACCCCGCAATCGATCGAGTACACGATCGAGCACGGTTTCGATGCCCAGTGAGCCCGCTACTTAGCAGCCCGTAGCACGCCAGCCAGCCCACTCATCGGCGTCTTGATCCGGCGCATCGGGTTCGCGTCGATCGCGGCCTTGCGCAGCTTGCGGAACGCGAGGTGGCTGTAGATCTCGGTGCTTTTTGGATCCGAGTGGCCGAGCAGCTGTTGCCGCGTGATGACGTCGACGTCGGACTCTGCCAGTTCCGCCCCGAACAGGTGACGGAACGCGTGCGGGTGCAGCAGCTTGGTATCGATGCCGCAGGCCTTGCCGTATTCCCGGATCATCTTGTGCACGCTCCACGCACCGATGCGGCGGCGCTCACCGTGCCGTTCATGCGCCGGCACGGTGCTGTTGTGGATGTTGACGAACAGCAGCTCGTCGCCGGCGGGCAGGCGGCGATCGATCAGCTCCAGTTCCGGGTGGCCGAGATACGCGCGCAGCGCCAGGCGCGTTTCGTCCGGCGCCGGTACCGCGCGCTGGTTCTTGCCCTTCTCGCGCAGGATGATGGTCAGCTCTTCGATGCCGGCATCGTTGTGCGTGAAGATCAGATCGCGCTCGTTGATGCCGACCACGCCCGACACGCGCGGGCCGCAGCCGATGAGTACGGCGAGGATGGCGAGATCGCGCACGCCCTTGAGCGTGTCGAGATCCGGCTCGGCGAGGATCTTCTCGGCGTCGCGCAACGGCATCGGCACCGGCAGGCTGCGGCCGATGCGCGGATAGGGCAGGGCGTCGGCCGGATTGCGGGGAATCAGCCCGCCGCGCTGGAGGTGGGCGTAGTAGCCGCGCAGCGCCGACACGGCGACACGACGCGAGTTTGGCGAGAGGCCGCGCCGATGCAGCTCGGCACCGGCATAGCGCTGCAGGATCTCCGGCGTCACTGCGGTTTCCGCAATGAGCTCCCGCGCCAGCCACTCGCTGAACTTGACGAGCACGGCGCGGTAGTTGGCGACGGTGGATGCGCTCTGGCCCTTGTTGAGCTCGCGGAACTCCAGCCATTCGTCAAGGTGGATCATTGCGTCTGGTTTTCAGCTTCGGCTGCAGCGGCCTCGGCGTAAGTGCCCTCGAGCACGTTCAGCAGGCGCCAGGCGAGATCAGCGTCCCAGCCTTCATGCTCGATGGTTTTCCACCAGGCCATGCGGTCGACCATGCGCGGGTGGCCGACGCAGAGCTGACCGAACCAGACCCACAAGCCGCGCTCCCAGTGCAGCTGCGTGCCGTAATCCGCCTTCGCGGGCCGCAGCTTCTGGTCGATGATCGCGGCGAGCCCTTCCGGGCCGCCGGCGATCACCCATTCAGCGCGCCC
>DATCXY010000075.1:0-2554 GCA_036570585.1 Solimonas sp.
CGCCAGATCGAGTGCAAGCAAGCCGAGATGACGCAGGCCACGCAGTCCGGGCACACGATTGGAGAACACGCGCACGATCTGATCAGTGAAATCGGAAACGCGCTGACGATCTTGCGCGCGCCTCGCCTCGTAATCGCGCAGCAGCGATTCTTCGCCGCAATCAGCGCCCGCTTCACTCAGCATCTCGATTGCGGCCGCGACATCGCGCAGGCCGAGATTGAAACCCTGCGCCGCGACCGGATGCAGCGACTGCGCGGCGTTGCCGATGAACAGCACACGCGGCGCGCGCAACTGGCCGCTCATCACACGTGCCAGCGGATGCGCCTGCCGGCGTCCCAGTTCCTTGAATTCGCCGAGCCGCTCGCCGAACGTGGCCTCGGCATGCGCGATGAACACGTCGTCACGCCAAGTCATGCGCGTTTCGACCTGCTCGGCCGGCGTGGTCCACACCAGCGAACAGCGGTTCACCTCATCGCCCTTGGGCAGCAGCGCAATCGGACCATCGGGTGTAAATCGCTCGTACGCACAACCGCGATGCGGGCGCCGCGTGCGCACCGCCGTGACGATCGCCGATTGTGCGTAATCGCGCCGCTCATGCGTGACGTTCAGCAGTTCGCGCACGCGCGAGCCGGCGCCGTCGGCCGCGATCACCAGGCGCGCGCGCAGCATCTCGCCATCGGCAAGTTGCAGCCCGACCGCCTCGTCTTCAACACGCAGCGATTCGAGCCGTGCCGGACAGTGCAGTTGCGTGTTGCCGAGCACGAGCATGCGCGCCCACAGGCTCTGCCCGATCGCGCGCAACGGCAGGTTGTAACCGAGCGCGTCGAGGCCCGCGTCCTCGGCACTGAAGCGCGCGATACCGAAGCGGCCCTGTTCGGAAATATGCGTCGACAGGATCGGCGCAGCTTCCGACGCCAGCGACTCCCAGACCCCGAGCGCGGAGAAGATCTGCCGGCTCGCATGATTGATCGCGATGCAGCGTTCATCCCAGCTCGGCGACGATGCCGGCGGTGCGGCCGCTTCGATCAGCGCGACGTGGCGGCCGCTTGCAGCGAGACCGGCAGCGAGGCTGGCGCCGACGAGGCCCCCACCCACGATGGCCACATCGAGAATGTCATCACTCACGCTTTTCACGCCGCCATCAACTTCTCGATCGCGGCGATTTCCTTTGGCGCGCCATCGGTCAGCACACGCGGACCCTGTTCGGTGATCACCACGTCATCCTCGATGCGGATGCCGATACCCCAGAACTTCGGATCGACGCCCTTGCTGCCGGGTGCAATGTAGAGGCCCGGCTCGACCGTCATCACCATGCC
The DNA here is from genome assembly GCA_036570585.1 of Solimonas sp. Taxonomy (GTDB): domain Bacteria; phylum Pseudomonadota; class Gammaproteobacteria; order Nevskiales; family Nevskiaceae; genus Solimonas. The sequence continues at coordinate 1,317 of DATCXY010000075.1, forward strand.
GGCTTCGAATTTTCGATACGCACCGTCGAGCTTGTAACGGCCGACATCGTGCACATCCATGCCCAGCCAGTGGCCGGTGCCATGCATGTAGAACTGGCGCTGCTTGCCGGCCTTGACCAGCTCCTTGACATTACCCTTGAGCAAGCCGAGCTTGACCAGACCTTCGGTGAGAATACGGGTCGCGACTTCATGCGGCTTGCCAACCGACTCGCCAACTTTCAGCGTCTTGATCGCCGCCTTGTTGGCCGCCAGCACGATCTCGTAGACCGCGCGCTGCGCCTTGCTGAATTTGCCGCTGACCGGGAACGTGCGCGTGATGTCGGCGGTGTAACCGTCGAGTTCGCCGCCGGCGTCGATCAGGAGCAGATCACCGTCGTTCAACGCCATGTTGTTTTCGACGTAATGCAGGATGCAGGCATTGTCGCCGCCACCAACGATCGAGCCGTAGCCCGGCTCCATGCCATTGCGTGCGAAGTGTGATTCGATTTCGGCACCGATCTGCCATTCGTTGACGCCGGCCTTGGTCTGCCGCATCGCGATGCAGTGGGCTTCGGCGCTCAGCGCACAGGCGCGCGCCATGAGCTTCAGCTCGGCAGCCGACTTCTTCAGTCGCATCTCGTGCAGGCTGGTTTCCAGCGCGACGAAATCGGTCGGGGCGGCTGCGCCGCGGCGTGAAACTTCGCGAATCTCGCGCACGCAAGCCGCGACGGTCGCGTCCAGGTGAGGATGCTCACCCATCGTGTAGTGAACTTGCTTGCGCCCGGCCAGCAGCTGCGGCAGCTCGGTTGCGAATTCATCGATCGTGAACGCTTCATCGGCGCCGTAGTCATGCACCGCGCCTTCCGGGCCGGCGCGCCGGCCATGCCAGATTTCCATATCGGTGTCGCGCGCGCGTACGAACATCACGAACTCGGCGGCGTGCCCGTCGGCCTTGCGGCCGGGTGCGATCACCAGCACCGCGTCGGGCTCGACGAAGCCGCTGAGGTATTTGAAGTCGCTGTCCTGACGAAAGCGATAGTGCGTGTCGCGCGCGCGCACGACCTCGCGCGATCCAGGCACGATGGCCACGCCATCGCGGCCGATGCGCTTCATCAGGTCGCTGCGGCGGCGGGCGTATTCCTTGAGGCTGGCGGCTGTCGGTTTCATGACGTCCTCAGTGCTGATTCAATGCAGATGATTGGATTCGGCGGGATCGAGCGTCGGGCGCGGATGCAGCTCCATGTACAGCAGCTGCGCAC
>DATCXY010000076.1:0-2674 GCA_036570585.1 Solimonas sp.
CTTCGCGGACGGACGGTGTCGGCAGCGGCGCGCTGGCCGCTTCGATGACACCGCTGCGCAGGCCGGTTTCCCAAAATCTGTCGAAGTCGTCCGGATGACGCTGGCGCCAGTACGTGCGCAGCAGGTCAAAGCCCTTGGCGGCGACCTGCTGCTGCCAGATCGCGAGCACTTCGTGAGGACTGCGGCCCTCATAGAGCGGCGCCATCAAGGGCTGCACAATGCTGATCGTGCCGTCGTGCGCGCGCGCATCCGACCAGCTTTCGAGCGCGTGGGCCTGCGGCAGATGCCAGTGACTCAGCTGCGCAGTTTCGTCCGCGTACAGGCCGAGATGAAAGCTTGTACCGGCACGTCGCAGCGCGTCACCGAAACGTAGCGATGTGGGCGCGTCGTAGACCGGATTGACGTCGAGCATCAGCAGGCCGCGCACACGCCCGGCGTTCAGTTCGGCCGCCAGCGTGGTCAGCGCATCCAGCGACGTTTCATTGCTGTCGGTGTCGCGATACGAGATCGGTGCGGCGAGCCGCGCATTGACTGCCGCGACCAGTGCGTGAACCTGCGGCGCTTGCGATTCGCCCGCCAGCACCAGCGCCTTGCCGTGATGCGCAAGCAGATCGGCACTCGCGTCATCAATCCAAGCCTGGGCTGCCGCATCGAGCGGCACAGACCTCGCCGCGCCAAGGCCGAGCCGCGCCGCAAGTGCCTGCGCGACTGCTGCGACGTCGCGTGACGCGATTGCCAGCCGGTGATCGGCCATCGCACCGCTGAGACTTTCCGTGGGCTCGGCAACGTACAGGCGATTCATCCGGGGCGACTGGTCGGCGGTAATGCGTCGCCCGTCGATGAAATCACGCGCGTAGCGCACGTGCCCGGGTTCGCGCGCGAGAAAGTCGGCATCGAGCGCGACGATAATCTGCGCATCGGCGAAACGGTAAACCGGATCGAGCGGCCGACCGAATGCGAGTCGTGCGCCATCGTGAATGTTGTCGCGCGACCACGGCTGCCAGACGTGGTGACGCAGTTTCGGCAGGCGCTGTTGCAGGTCAGCAATCTGGGCATGCAGGCATGGCGAGGCGAGCGCGCCGGTCAACAGATGCAGCCCCGCCCCCGCGTCGGCCTGTTGCGCCAGTGCGACCAGTGCGCTCGTGGCTTCGCCCCAGGTCGATACTTCGCCGTTCTTCAGCACGGCCTGCGAGCGATCCGGATCCCAGACGTCGAGCACCGTTGCCTGTGCGAACACATCGGTGCTGCCGAGACTCGCGGCGTGTTGCGGATTGCCTTCGATCTTGGTCGGTCGGCCTTCATGACTTTCGACCAGAACGCCGTTGGCGTAGCCGTCGATACTGACGGCGCTGGCGTAAAACTCAGGCTGGCCGACACCGAGTTGCTCGGGTCCCATGCGCATCGGCACGATCGTTTCTGCCGGTGGACGACTACACGCGGCGATACCGCCGAGTGCCATCGAGGCCGCGGCATAGCGCAGGAAATCGCGTCGGTTCATCGCCGCCATCGTCGCGAGCTGCGGATGTTCGGCACGCAGCCAGACATCGAAGCCGCGGCTTGCGGCGAGCTCATCCAGGGCACGCCACAGCCCGGCGCCACGTGTGGTTTGCACGCGCGCACGCAGGGCGTCGAACTCGCGCGTCAGCGCATTGACCGGTGCGGACTTCAGCGGTGGCATGTGCTGCACTCGGTCAGAGGGCGTTTGTCGATGTCGTAAGACTTCAGCAGTGCCGCACCGCGACGGGCCTGATCGTCCGGTGGCTGCCAGTCCATGTCGAAGACCTGGTCGCGCGGTCGAAGCACCGCTTCAGGCGCGCGATGACAGGCCAGGCACCATTGCATTTTCAGCGAGCCGGTGCGCCAGGTCAGCGGCATCTTGTCGACACGACCATGGCACGACGAACAGCCGACGCCCTTGTTGATGTGGATGCTGTGATCAAAATAGACAAAGTCCGGAAGATCGTGAACGCGCTGCCACGCGAGCGGCGCTGCGGGATCGATCCAGGCCTTGTGCAGCGGCGCAAGGACCGGCGCGGCGCGGTACAACTGCGAGTGGCAGCTCATGCAGATCGCGATCGTCGGCAATCGTGCGTGCGCGCTGGTTTCGACGCCCGTATGGCAATAGCGGCAATCGAGTCCGACGTCGTTGACATGGTGTTCGTGCGAGAACGGAATCGGCTGCGTGACCGGATGACCCGCCCAATGCGGGTCGCTCGCCACGCCGCGCGCGACGAACACCAGTGCCAACGCCACCAAAGCCGCCGCGATCGCCGCCGCCTTGAGCAACAATCCGAAGCGTCGACTGAAAATCTGCGCCACAAGCTACTCGCGACGATCCGCACGACGATCATCCGCGATCCAGGCGTGACGCCGCCGCATCGCTGGCGTGGGCCCTCTCGTCATCGTTCAATCCTCCCTGATCTGAAGCGGGTCATCATCCTGATGTCCCTCGCTATGCATGGGTGCCGTGGCGCGATCCACGCGCTTGGACACGGTTCACCATGACCGCTGCGCGCGTGGCGCTCGATGCTTCAGGCCTTTTTTCGCTTTCGCACCGCAGTGGCCTTGGACGTGCGCGACTTCTTCGTGCCGCGCGACTTTGCGGCGACTGATTTCGTCGCCTTCTTTGCGGGTGTGCGCTTGTTGCTGGCGATACTCTTCTGCAGCAATGCCA
>DATCXY010000077.1:0-3065 GCA_036570585.1 Solimonas sp.
TGGCCGCAGCTGCGCACCTGGGCCGACCTGCTGGCGCACGACGAGGTGTCGCGCGAGGACTTCCGCTACGAGCATGTTGCCTACGATCATCCGCTTTGGGTGGTGTTCTCGTCCGGCACCACTGGCTTGCCCAAGGCCATCGTCCATAGTCACGTCGGCGCGCTGCTTGAGCATCTGAAGCTGCTGCATTTTCATCTGAATCTTGGCCCCGATTCGGTGATGTTTTTCTACAGCACCACCGGCTGGATGATGTGGAACCTGCTGCTCGCGGCGTTGGTCACCGGCAGCGCGGTCGTGCTCTATGACGGCAATCCCGCGCATCCGAATCCGGACTTCCTCTGGCAACTTGCGGCGGACACGGGCACCACCTCGTTCGGTGCGAGTCCGACTTACGTGCAGATGATGGAGAAGGCCGGCTTGGTGCCGCGCGAGCGCTTCGATCTGAGCCGTCTCGAATCGATCGTGGTCGCGGGTGCGCCGTCAACGCCGGAAACCTTCGCATGGTTCTACCGCAGCGTGAAGCAGGATCTGTGGGTGACCTCGCAATCGGGCGGCACCGAACTGTGCAGCGGCTTTGTAGGCGCGGCGCCGACACTGCCGGTCCATGCCGGCGAGATCCAGACACGCTTGCTGGGCATGGACGTGCATGCGTTTACCGACGATGGCGTCGAGGTGGTCGATGAAGTCGGCGAACTGGTCGTCACCACGCCGTTCCCCTCGATGCCGATCCGCTTCTGGAACGACGAAGGTGACAAGCGTTATCGCGAATCGTATTTCGAAGTGTTCCCGAACGTCTGGCGACATGGCGATTTCATCAAGATCAATGCTCGCGGTGGCTGCTACATCTATGGCCGCTCGGACTCGACGCTGAACCGGTTTGGCGTACGCATCGGCACCGCGGAAATCTATCGCGCAGTCGAACAGGTCGACGAAGTTGCGGACAGCCTGATCGTCTGCGTCGAGCTGCCGGGCGGCAATTTCTTCATGCCGCTGTTCATCAAGCTCAAACCGGACGTGGTGCTCGACGAAGCCTTGCAGAAGCGCATCAACGCCAAGCTGCGCGAAGACTGCAGCCCGCGCCACGTCCCCGACAGGATTTACGCGGTGGCAGCGATTCCGTACACGCTGACCGGCAAGAAGATGGAGGTGCCGGTGCGCAAGCTGCTGCTCGGCTGGCCGCTCGAAAAGGCCGCGAGCCGCGACGCGATGATGAATCCGGACGCGATCGACTGGTTTGTGCGCTTTGCTCAGGAATCGACCGACTATCAATGGCGCCCGGACAACGTGCCCGGACAGCGCGCGGTTGGCAGTTGAGGGAGGGATCCCATGGCCAATCCCGTTCTGCCGCTGTTCGATCTGTATCCTCCGCAGGAGCGTTACGAGCTGTCGTCCGGCATCCGCTGCGACGTGCCCTATGTCTGCCGCGGTGCGGATCTGCTGGTGCTGCACGGCAGCGCCGAGCTGTCGAAGGTCGTGCCGCTGCTCGCCGGTCAGCGCTACCAACCCGTCTCGATCGGTGGCGGCCGCTGTGCGGCGGCGCTGTGGTTCGCCGACTATCACGACACCAGTTGCGGCGCCTATCGCGAGTTCATCGTCACATTCGCGGTCTCGGCGCGCACGCTGGAGATCCCGGTGAGTTCGCCGGCCGGGCTGGCGGCGGTCGCAGCGCACCCGGAGGCGACGCTGCTGGTGCACCGGCTGATCCTCAATCAGTCGGTGCCGATCGAGTACGGCCGCGAAGTGCACGGCATGAACAAGTACCCGACGCCGCAGCCGCTGAACATCGATTTCGGTGCGCAGGGCTGCCGCTTCGACGTTTCCTGCGAACGGCAGCCGGTGGTTGCCGGCCATGTAGGGCTGCCGCAGGAAGCAGCACCGGTGCAGCGGCTGTCACTCGGATTCGTCACCGGCGCGGCGCTGTTCCAGACGCGCGGTGTTTTCCACTTCGATCTGCAGACGCGTTTCCGCGCGTTCGCCGACGGCGATGCGCTCGATATCGGCGACGGCAGCGAGGCCGGGCGCGAACTGCGCGGGATTGGATTCATGCCGCAGCTCGTGCAGTTCCTGCCGGCGGCGGCATTCGTGATGCCCAAGCCGCTGAACTGGCAGGCGCGCGACGACAACCAGGGAGAATGACAATGAGCAAACAGCGAAGCGGACGGGTTGAAGGCAAGGTCTGCGTGGTCAGTGGCGGCGCGCGTGGGCTCGGCCTGGCCGCCGCCGAAGCACTGCTCGCCGAAGGCGCGAAAGTGTTGATTACCGACGTCGATGCCGTCGCTGGCGAAACCGAGGCGAAGCGGCTCGGCGCCAATGCGAAGTTCATGAAGCACGATGTCGTCGATGCCGCGCAGTGGAACACGGTACTCGATGCCGCGACCGCCGCATGGGGACGGCTCGACGTACTCGTCAACAACGCCGGCATCGCGCATCTCGCCGATCTTGAACAGCAGACGCCGCAGGTCTGGCAGCGCACGCTCGACATCAATCTCAATGGCGTGATGCTCGGCACACAGGCTGCGATCGCGCGCATGAAGGGCAAGGGCGGCTCGATCGTCAATATGGCGTCGATCGAAGGACTGCTCGGCGAGGCCGCGCTGCCGGCCTACAACGCGGCCAAGGGCGGCGTGCGCATTTTCAGTCGATCCGTCGCGATTCATTGCGCGCGGAGCGGCTACAACATTCGTGTCAACAATATCTGTCCCGGCTTTGCCGAAACGCAAATGGTCAGCGGCGCGCTCGCGACGCTGGCGCCGAACGATGCGCAAGCCTTCGCCGAAAAGACGCTGGCGCGCATTCCCATGGGCCGTTTCGCCAGGCCCGCCGAGATCGCCGCGGTCGTGCTGTTCCTGGCGTCGGATGAATCCAGCTACGTCACCGGCGCCGATCTGGTCGTCGATGGCGGCATGACCGCTTGAGACACCGTGATTCGTGATTTGTGATTAACACCAAGAAAACGAGGAGAACGAAATGAGCAAAAAGCCCGTCGTCATCTATGGCGTCACCGGCTACACCGGCCGCCTCGTCGCCGAATATCTGCGCGAGCACCGCGTGCCGTTCATCGCCGC
>DATCXY010000078.1:0-4780 GCA_036570585.1 Solimonas sp.
ATAACGATGTGGTGAAGCTTGGTCTCGAATCGGCGTGTCGGCGATGCGGAAGCGCCGCGCCGACACGACGCCCGGCAGGCGACGCAGATCGGCGAGGTGCGGGCCTGAATACCAGGCGTTGAATTCCTCGTCGCGGTCCTCGACCGCATTGGTTTGAACGACAAATGCATAGCGCGGCATGGCGGGACTCGGACTGGACGCTTTCGCTGCCAGCGCGGCCTAGACTCCCGAGCGGGCCGCGCTCGCGGCATCCATCTGGACGACTTCCCAGAATACCGGCACCGCGCCGGCCACCGAAGTACTGCGTGCAATGCGCCCGGACATCACGCGTGCATTCATCTCGTCGATGAAAGCCTGCAGATCATCCGTCTCGACCTCGAACACCGTGATGTATTGGTGCGCGTCCGGTGCCGGACGGGCCTGGGCCTTCGCGACGGTGCCGCGGCGTCCCCAGATCACACCGGGCAGCGCGAGAATGTCATCGACGTGCCCGGCCATGTAGTCGTTGTATTCCTGCTCACGGCCCTCCGCCGCATTGCTGTGCACCACGAACATGTAGCGGGACATCCATCCATCCTCGGCTGCCACGCAGCCTGCTCGCATCGAGAATAAAACGCGTCAGACGACCGCTTTCGACCTCAGCATCCGCTCACGCGTTGCGTCGTCGACCAGTGCCGCGGCGTCGCCTTCGGCCGGCGTCCCGATGCTGTTGATCACCAGCGCCAGCGCGTCGTAGCAGCCGACCAGAAACAGCAGGTCGAGCAGCTGCGCCTGATCGTAGCGCTTCGCGAGCCGGGTCCAGGTCGCCGCGGTGATCCGCGACAGGCCGTGCAGTTCGTCGACCGCGCGCACCAGATCGGCATCTTCGGCGGACCAGCCGGCCGCGTCCGGTCCTTCCTGCAACCACTGCAGTTCATCGTCGCCAAGACCGGCCCGCTTGCCGAGAATCACATGCTGCCCGTACTCATATTCCGAGCGTCGCAGCCAGCTCAGCCGCAGAATCACGATCTCGCGATCACGGACCTGCAGCGTACTGCTGCCGGCGACATGCGCGTTGAACGTCGAGAACGCTCTTGCCAGCGCAGGATAGTGTGCGAGCGTGCCGAGCACATTCATGCCGCGAACCTGATGGTCGCCGGCATTCCAGCCATCCATCACGAACTTGAAGCTTTTCGGAAACGCCGCCAGTGCGTCGCACGCTTCCGGCGACCATTGATCGGGCGCTATCGGTGCGATCCGCGGGACCGGCTGCCCAGTCGAGTTCATTTGCAAAGCTCCTGCGCGTGATTGTGGTTCGATGGCGAACCGGCCATACCTTCTGCCGGACTCGCGTGCGCCGCATGCATTGAGCGGGGGCAGCATTGCTGCGGCGTCATTTTGTCGCAGCCTATTCCACTGGGAGTGTAAGCGAGCGCCGTTCTGCGTGGCAACTATCCAACGCCGTTGTTGATTAATGTATTGATTGTTGCAATGCGGCGCCAGTAGTCTCGACGCTCCAATTTGCGTCAGACCACGGAATCCCTGCATGCACGATGCCGACGCTGCACACGACTGCGCAGCTGCGCAGCCGTCCTATCCGCCGCGCGCCGTCGCGTGGTACGCGACGATCGTGCTGGCGATCATGTACTGGCTGTCGGTGCTCGACCGTTTCATCATTTCGCTGCTGGTCGGGCCGATCAAGGCCGATCTCGGCATTTCCGACACGCAGTTCGGACTGCTCAATGGCTTCGCGTTCGCCATCACCTTCTGCCTGTTCGGGCTGGTCGCCGGCGCGGTGAGCGACCGCTTCAGCCGCCGCTGGGTCATCTTCAGCGGCGTCTCGATCTGGTCCATCTCCACCGCGCTGTGCGGCACTGCGCAGAACTTCTGGCACCTGCTCACGGCGCGCGTCGGCGTGGGCGCCGGCGAAGCCGCCCTGTCGCCGGCCGCCACATCGATGCTCACCGACCTGTTTCCGCGCGAACGGCTGACGCTGGCGATCGCCGTGTTTTCGATCGGCTCGACGATCGGTGCCGGCTGCGCTTTCCTGTTCGGCGGCCTGATCATCGAGGCCGTTTCTCAGCACAGCACCGTCACATTGCCGCTGATCGGCGATGTCCGTTCCTGGCAGGCGGTATTTTTCATCGTCGGCATACCCGGCGCCCTGATCTCGCTGCTGATGTTCACGGTGCCCGAACCCGTTCGCCGCGGCAGGCGCGCAGTGACGGACAGCTGGGCCTTCGTCGCCGCGGCCTATCGCGACCTGCTGAAGTTCATCCGCACGCAGCCACGCTTCTTTTTGAGCCACTACGCCGGTTTCGGCCTCGCATCCTGCGTGGTGACCGGCCTCGGCACCTGGTATGCCGCGTTCATGGGCCGCACGTTCGGCTGGAATTTCGGCGAGATCGGACTTGCGTTGGGACTGATCATGGGTGGCTGCGGCATCGTCGGCCCTCTCATCAGCGGCCGCAGCATCGATGCGATGGTCCGCCGCGGCCGGCAGGACGCCCAATTCCTGTGGTACGGCGGCTGTGTCGCCATCGCGGCGCCCGCCGGCGTGATCGCATTGACATCCACGTCGCCTCTGGTCTTCATCGTCTTCATCACGGTATTCCAGCTGCTGACCAGCTCGATCAACGCCTGCAACAATGCGGCGCTCAGCCTGGTGACGCCCAATGCGCTGCGCGGCACCGGCGTCGCATTTTATTCGGCGACCGTCGGGCTGCTGGGCCTCAGCCTGGGGCCGCTGCTGATGGGCGCAATCTCGGATCACGTGTTTCATAGCGAGGCCGCGATTGGCTATGGCATGGCCACGGTGATCGGGATTGCCCTGCCGCTGGCGGCCATCCTGCTGCTGACCGGGCGCAAGCACATGCGCAAAGCGGTTGCCAGTGCCGAAGCCTGACGTACGGCGCAGCTGCACCGCAAGCCGCCACACTGGATCCACATGACCTATCTTCGCGAGTTGCGCCTGAACTGGCGCGCCCTGTTCGCCGCGGCGATCGGCATGGGCGCCGGACTGTCGATCAACCTGTACGTCACCAGCATCTTCACGCCATACATCCTGGCCGACTTCGGCTGGTCCGATTCGGAGTTCGCGCTGGTCGGCACGACTACCATCGTCGTGCTGTTCTGCATGCCGATCATTGGCCGGCTCACCGACCGCTTCGGCGTGCGGCGCATCGCGGCAACCGGCGTGCTCGCGATGCCGCTGTCGTTCATCGCATTCAGCCTCTACCGCGGCGGCATCGGCGGTTACGTCGTCATTTATGCACTGCAGCTGATTTTCGGCACCGCGACCTCGGCGACGGTCTACAGCCGGCTGGTTGCGGAGCGCTTCAATCTTGCCCGCGGTCTGGCGCTGGCACTCGTGACCTGCGGGCCGGCACTGGTCGGCGCACTCGGCAGCCCCTTGCTCAATGCCTACATCGAAGCGCATGGCTGGCGCGCCGGATATCAGGCGCTGGCCGGTTACGCGAGCGTCGCCGGCGTACTCGCGCTGCTGCTGATTCCGCCGTTGTCGGCCACCGCCGCGCGTGGCGTGCAGGCGCGGCGCCCGGCGCGCCGGGACTACGCGCTGATCATCCGCAGTCCGGCGTTCTGGATCCTGTTCGTCGGCATCTTCCTGTGCAGCGTGCCGATGGCGCTGCACAACCTGCAGATGAAAATGATGCTGCTCGACAACGGCGCAAGTTCGATGGTCGCTGCCGCCATCCTGTCGAGCTATGCGACCGGCGTGCTGGTCGGCCGTCTGCTGTGCGGCGTGGCGCTCGATCGCTGGCCGGCGCATATCGTCGCCGCCGTCAGCATGGGCCTGCCCTGCATCGGCCTGCTGCTGATCGCCGCACCGCTCGACACCACGCCGGTGCTCGCCGTCGGCGTCGCATTGATGGGTCTGTCGCTCGGCGCCGAGGGCGACGTCATGGCCTATCTGGTGATGCGCTACTTCGGTGTGCAGGTGTACAGCAGCGTGCTCGGCCTGGCCGTGGCCGCAGTCGGCATCGCGTCGGCGATCGGTTCGGTCCTGCTCAGCAGGACGCTGGGCGCGACCGGCCACTTCACGCTGTTCGTGTCCGGCAGCGGCATTTCGGTGCTGATCGGCGCAGCACTGTTCCTGCTGCTCGGCCGCGCATCGGTGGCCGGCGGCGCGCCGCTTACGAAGCCTGCGCGCTCAGATCCGGAATGAACTGCGGCAATTCCGCCGACGTGCGGATGCCGGGCGCAGCCGCGCAGACATGCGCCACCGCGTTGACGGCACGGTGCGCCGTGTAGCCCGGCGTGGTCGCCGCCTTCAGTGCTTCCGGCACCGTGAAGTGCAAGTGCATGTCGAGTGGGCAATCACCCTCGACCTGCACTTGCCAGCCGTCGCCGCGCAGTTTCCAGTCGGCGTCGATGTCGGTACTGATGAACCAGTTGGCGGTGAACGTGATCAACGGCCTGCCGTTGCGCATGCCGGAGACCGTCGTCCGCATCGCGGCGACCGTGCCGGCTTCGACCACGCCTGCGGCGATCTTGATCTGCTTGCGCGCGAGCACGGTCTGGCCGCTCGCCTCGATGCCATCGAACGCCAGCCCCACGGCATCTGCGACGACACGCAGCGACGGTCCGAAGCTCTCGCGCAGATGATGCACGCGTCCGGCTTCGGCCTGCGGGTTCGGCGCCTGGCCGAAGCCCATGATCCGGAACAGCATCTCGGGTGAGTCACGCGCACTGCAGTCGGCGTATTCGCTGATGTGCAGCGCGCCGAGTCGGCGCTGGATCGACAGCAGGGTCAATGGCACGGCCTCGGTGATGAAGCCCG
>DATCXY010000079.1:0-6577 GCA_036570585.1 Solimonas sp.
GCCGAAACGGTCCGGCAGCACGGCCGGCTCGATATCCTCGTCAACAACGCCGCGACCAATCCGCATTACGGCCCTGTCGCCGAGACCCCGATGGCGATGGTCGACAAGACCGTGCAGGTCAATCTGCGGGGTTACTTCGAACTGTCGGCGCTGGCCGCGCAGCAGATGAAGACCGATGGCGGTGGCGTGATCGTCAACATCGCCAGCATCAATGGCCTGAAGCCGGGTCTGGGGCAAGGCATTTACTCGATCACCAAGGCCGCGGTCATCAACATGACGCAGACCTTTGCCAAGGAATGTGCATCTTGGAAGGTGCGCGTCAATGCCGTGCTGCCGGGCCTGACCGATACCAAATTCGCATCGGCATTGATCAACGACGATGCGGTGTACAAACCGGCGCTCGCGCAGATTCCGCTCGGGCGCATCGCACAACCGCAGGAAATCGCGCCCGCGGTGCTGTATCTCGCATCCGACGCGGCCAGCTACGTCACCGGCACGACGCTGGTGGTCGACGGCGGCTTGATCGGCTGCGGCGGTCTTTGAACCTGTCGAGATGACCGCTGTAATCGCTCGTACATTCCTGCAAGGACCTGCGCTCTACGGAAGCAGCACAGTCGAACCGGTCGTCTTGCGCGCTTCGAGGTCGCGATGCGCCTGTGCGGCATCGCGCAGCGCGTAGGTCTGACCGATTTCAATCCGGACCACGCCGCTGCTCACGACATCGAACAGTGCCGCCGCCGACGCCTGCAGTTCGGCCCGGGTTGCAATGTAATCACCCAGTTTCGGCCGTGTCAGATACAGCGAACCCTTGGCGGACAGCAGCGCCGGCGCAAACGGTTCGACCGCGCCGGAGGCGTTGCCGAAGCTGACCAGCAGACCGCGCGGTGCGAGGCTCGCCAGCGAACCCGCGAAGGTATCGCGGCCGACGCCGTCATAGACTACCGGCACGCCCTTGCCGTCGGTCAGTTCGCGCACCCGCGCCGCGACATCCTCGTGCCGGTAATCGATGACGTGATCGCAGCCGTGCGCGCGCGCGAGTTCAGCCTTGGCGGCGCCACCGGCCGTGCCGATCACCGTCGCGCCGAGATGCTTCAGCCATTGCGATGCGATCAGGCCGACGCCGCCGGCGGCGGCATGCAGCAACACGATCTGGCCACGCTGCACCGCGTAGGTGCGGCGAATCAGGTATTCGACGGTCATGCCTTGCAACATCATCGCGGCGGCGGTGCGATCACCCATGCCATCGGGCAAGCGGACCAGCTGATCCGCTGGAAACAGCCGCACATCGGCATAAGCACCGAGTGGTCCGGACGCGTAGGCGACGCGATCGCCTGGTCGCAGATCGCCAACGCCGTCACCGACATCGACCACCTCACCCGCCCCCTCGCAGCCGAGGCCCGACGGCAGCGCTAGCGGATACAGGCCGCTGCGGTGGTAGGTATCGATGTAGTTCAGGCCGATCGCGGTCTGTCGCAACAAGACTTGCCCGGCCGCCGGCGGCGGCAACTGCAGCGTCTCCCACTGCAACTGATCGGGACCGCCATGGGCATGAACTCGGATCACATGGGTCTGCATCGGCACTGGCTCCGGATGAACGGTGGTGCGGCTCTGCGTTTGCGGCGACGGTTCATGGTCGAGTCATCGACACGGCAGAGACTGGCTCGGTTAGCGAGCAGTTCCATTCGAACATCGGGGAAGCCAGCACGCAATGTCGAAAGTCGCAACACCGCAGAACGAGATCGCCGCTGCCATCGACGTGCCATTGCCATCTGCGCTGGCAGCCGCGCTGACAGCGCCGCGGATCGTCATCGAGAAAATCTCCCCGAATGTCGATGGCGGTCGCTTTGCAGCCAAGGCCATTGTCGATCAAGCGGTTCGCGTCACGGCCGATATTTTCATGGACGGCCACGATCAACTCGCGGCACAGGTGTTGTGGCAAGCCGAAGGCGAACGCGAGTGGCAGCGCGCAACGCTATCCGCGACGGGCAACGATCGCTGGACTGGTCATTTCACACCGCAGCGCTGCGGCCTTCACCGCTTCATCGTCGAAGCCTGGCTTGATGTGTGGGCGAGCTTTCGCGCCGAACTCGACAAGAAGCATCGCGCCGGCGTCGCGACGCGCCTCGAAGTCGAGGAAGGCCGGCGTCTGGTGGCCGCGGCAGCGCAACGCTCGCAAAACGACACTCTGCAGAAACTCGCTGACACGCTCGCCAGCAGCGATGATGCAAGTGCGCGCGAACTGCTGCTCGGTGACTTGTGCGCCAGCGCGATGGCGAGCGTCGACGAGCAGCGCTTTCACGTTCGCACTGAGCCAGCCCTGCCGATCGACGTCGAACGCACGAAAGCCGGTTTCGCCTCGTGGTACGAGTTGTTCCCGCGCTCGCAGGCAGCGCCACCCGTGTTCGGCGCACCGCGCCACGGCACGTTCGACGATGTCATTGCGCGGTTGCCGGCGATACGCGCGATGGGTTTCGACGTGCTGTATTTCCCGCCGATCCATCCCATCGGTCACACGCATCGCAAGGGCCGCAACAACGGACTGCATGCGGCACTCGGCGATCCCGGCTCGCCGTATGCGATCGGCAGCGAACAGGGCGGGCATGACACGGTGCATCCGGATCTCGGCGGCATCGAGGCATTTCGCCGATTGCGCGCCGCCGCTGAAGCGCAGGGTCTTGAACTCGCGCTCGACTTCGCGATCCAGTGCTCGCCCGATCATCCGTGGCTCAAACAGCATCCGCAGTGGTTCTCGTGGCGACCGGACGGCAGCATTCGCTACGCCGAGAACCCGCCGAAGCGATACGAGGATATCGTCAACGTCGACTTCTACGCCGACGATGCGCGGTCGTCGCTGTGGCTGGCGTTGCGTGATGTCGTCGAATTCTGGATCGGCGAAGGCGTTTCGATTTTCCGCGTCGACAATCCGCATACCAAACCGCTGCCGTTCTGGCAGTGGCTCATTGCCGACATTCGCTCGCGTCATCCCGACGCAATCTTCCTGGCCGAAGCGTTCACGCGGCCCGCGATGATGTATCGCCTCGGCAAGATCGGCTTCACGCAGAGCTACACGTACTTCACGTGGCGACATTCCAGACAGGATTTCGTCGATTACCTGACCGAGCTGGCGCACGGCCCGGCACGCGATTGCTACCGGCCAAACTTTTTCGTCAACACGCCCGACATCAACCCGCCATTCCTGCACCAGTCCGGCCGTCCGGGCTTTCTGATCCGCGCTGCGCTGGCGACGACGATGGCCGGCGTGTGGGGCTTGTACAGCGGCTTCGAGCTCTGCGAGAGCGCACCGCTGCCGGGCAAGGAGGAATACCTCCACTCGGAAAAGTACGAGCTGCGTCCACGCGACTGGCAGGCACCGGGCAACATCATTGCCGAGATCACCCGGCTGAATCGCATTCGTCACGAGAATCCAGCCTTGCAGACACAGCTCGGCATCGAGTTCCTGCACAGCGACAACGATCAGGTGCTGACATACGTCAAGCACACACCAGAGGGTTCGAACGTCATTGTCGTGCTGGTCAGTCTCGACCCCTTTCACCCGCAGGAAACGCATTTCGACGCGCCGCTGCCGCTGTTCGGCCTGCCCGACGACGGCCGACTGGCCGTCGACGAACTGATGGGCGATGGTCACTTCGTCTGGCAGGGTCGGCGCCAGCACTGGTTCTTCGACCCGCGCGGCGGCCTGCCGTTCGCGGTCCTGCGCATCCGCCCGGCGATGTACTGAATCATGAGCCGATCCCGAAAGAATCGCGTGCATGAAGCACCGAGCAACACGGCGTTCACCGATGATCCGCTCTGGTACAAGGACGCGGTCATCTATCAGCTACACGTCAAGAGCTTCTGCGATGGCAATGGCGACGGCATCGGCGATTTCGCCGGCCTCATCGACAAGCTCGACTACATCGCCGAACTCGGCGTCAACACGGTCTGGCTGCTACCGTTCTATCCGTCGCCGCGGCGCGATGACGGTTACGACATTGCCGAATATCGCGGCGTGCACCCCGATTACGGTTCGCTCGCCGATGCCAGGCGTTTTGTGCAGGAAGCGCACAAGCGTGGCCTGCGCGTGATCACCGAACTGGTGATCAATCACACCTCCGATCAACACCCCTGGTTCCAGCGCGCGCGCGAAGCCAAGCCCGGCTCGGCGGCGCGCGAATTCTATGTCTGGTCGGATACCGATCAGCGCCATACCGACACGCGCATCATCTTTCTCGACACTGAAAAATCGAACTGGACCTGGGATCCGGTCGCCAACTCGTACTACTGGCATCGCTTCTACGCGCACCAGCCTGATCTGAATTTCGACAATCCGCAGGTGATCAAGGCGGTGCTGTCGGTGATGCGCTGGTGGCTGGAAATCGGCGTCGACGGTCTGCGTCTGGATGCCGTGCCGTATCTGATCGAACGCGAAGGCACCAACAACGAAAACCTGCCCGAGACGCACGCCATCCTCAAGCGGATTCGGGCTGAGCTCGATGCCCACTTCGAAGGTCGCATGCTGCTCGCCGAAGCCAACCAGTGGCCCGAAGACACACAGCAATATTTTGGCAATGGCGACGAATGTCACATGGCGTTCCACTTCCCGCTGATGCCACGCATGTACATGGCGCTGGCCCAGGAAGACCGTTTTCCGATCACCGACATCCTGCGCCAGACACCTGACATCCCCGCCAACTGCCAATGGGTGATTTTCCTGCGCAACCACGACGAGCTGACGCTGGAAATGGTCACCGACAAGGAGCGCGACTATCTGTGGAACTACTACGCCTCCGACAAGCGTGCACGCCTGAACCTCGGCATCCGCCGGCGACTGGCACCGCTGCTTGAACGCGATCACCGGCGCATCGAGCTTCTGAACTCGCTGCTGCTGTCGATGCCTGGGACGCCGGTGATTTATTACGGCGACGAGATCGGCATGGGCGACAACATTCATCTCGGCGATCGCGACGGCGTGCGCACACCGATGCAGTGGTCACCCGATCGCAATGGCGGCTTCTCGAAGGCCGATCCGGAACAGCTGGTGCTGCCGCCGATCATGGGCGCGCTGTATGGCTATGACTCCGTCAATGTCGAGGCGCAGGCGCGCGACCCGCACAGCCTGCTGAACTGGATGCGCCGCCTGCTCGCCGTGCGCAAGCGCCAGCACGTATTCGGGCGCGGCACACTGAAGCTGCTCTACCCGCGCAATCGCCGCATCCTCGCGTACCTGCGCGAGTACACCGATCCGGAAGGCAACGCGCAGACGGTGTTGTGCGTCGCCAACGTCTCGCGCGTCGCGCAAGCGGTCGAACTCGAACTCGCCGCCCTCGCCGGCCGCGTCCCGGTCGAAATGATCGGCGGCTCGCCATTCCCGCCGATCGGCCAGCTGCCGTATCTGCTGACGCTGCCGCCGTACGGTTTCTACTGGTTCCTGCTCGCGAGCGAAGCACAGTTGCCGGGCTGGCATTCGCCGCATCCGGATCCGCTGCCCGATCTGCAGACACTGGTTTTGCGCCGAGACGTTTCCGAAGTGCTCGAACCGGCGATCCGCGGCATTCTGGAACGCGACATCCTGCCGGCCTATCTGCCGCGGCGCCGCTGGTTCGCAAGCAAGGACGAGACCCTGCTCGATGTGCGCATTGCGCAGGCCGCGATGCTGCCGGGGTTTGCGCGGCCGGTGTTGCTGATCGCGATCGAAGTCGAGACCGCGCAAGGCATCGAGCGTTATCAGCTGCCGCTGGGCTTTCTGCCGGAAGAGGAGCAGATCACGGCGCTGCCGCACATGCTGGCACTGGCACGCGTGCGACGCGGCCCGCGCGTCGGTTATCTGACCGACGCTTTCACGCTCGACGCTTATGTGCACGGCCTTCTCGCCCTGCTGCATCACGGCGAGCCGCTGTCGCTCGGCAATGGCGAACTGCGCTTCGTGCCGACTTCGAGAATGCGCCAGCTGACGATCGCGGCCGATGCCGAAGTGCGGCGCGTTGCCACCGACCAGTCGAACAGTTCGCTGATTGTTGACGACAAGGCGATCGTCAAGATCATCCGCAAGCTGGCGCGTGGTCGTCATCCGGAAGCCGAGATGGGCCGTTATCTGACCGACGCCGGTTACGCCAACATTGCGCCGCTGCTCGGCGAAGTCACGCAAGTCGAGGCCGACGGCGCGAGCACGGTGCTCGCCGTCGTGCAGGGCTACGTCCACAACCAGGGCGATGCCTGGAGCTGGACACTGCATCTTCTGGCGCGCGCGGTGCAGGACGCGGTGATGGCCGCGACCAGCAGCAGCTTCGAGAATCGCGGCGATGCCATTGCCGAGATCGGCGATGCCGCGCGTACGCTCGGCAAGCGACTCGGCGAAATGCACGATGTGCTCGCCCGTCCCAGCGACGACGAGGCATTTTCGCCGACACCGGCAGACCGCAGCGACTGCAAGAACTGGGCGACGCAGACCCGCGCGCAGATCGACGCGGCACTGGCCGTACTCGCCGACGCGCGTGCCTGGCCGGACCACGACAGTGAACAACTCGCGACGGCGCTGCTGAAGGCGCGCGGCAAGTTCGGCAAGACCATCGACGCCCTC
>DATCXY010000080.1:0-3397 GCA_036570585.1 Solimonas sp.
CGGTCGCACCGTCGTAGATCGCGCCCAGCAATTGATCGATTTGCTCCAGCTGCAGAGGCTTGGCGGCGCGCGTGGGCTTGAGCACAGCGCGTTTCGCGGCGGCGACAGTGCGGCTGCCGGACATCTGTTCGGCGGTTACGGCCATCGGATTTCCTCCTCCATCAAAAGCGAGCGTCGTTCTTCGATTCAAAGTCCTCGTCGGGACTTTTGAGAATAAATTCTTAAAACGACCGAACCGCCATGGTCAGCCGGCCCGCCGTCTTCGTCAAGTCGGGGAACGCCGTCGCATGAGCAATGAGATGGTTTTACTAGCGTTTTCGTCCGGACGGACGATTCTGCGCCGCGGCATGGGCCCGAGCATGGGCGATCAAATCGACGCAAGACAAGGAGACAGGCATGGCGGGACAGGCCGAGAAGACCATGAAAGAGACGATGCAGGCGTATATCGACGGCTTCAACCGGGCCGATCCGGCCGGCGTTGCCGCGCTGTATGCCGATGATGCGACCGTCGAGGATCCCGTCGGCAGCCCGCTGAAGACCGGCAAGGCCGAGATCACCAAGTTTTACGAGTTCTCGATGAAGACCGGTGCCAAGCTCAAGCTCGCGGCCCCCATCCGCGGCTCGCACGGCAACTCCGCGGCGATGGCGTTCGACGTCGAGCTGAAAATGCCGGAGGGCGAGGCCGTGATCCGCGTCATCGATGTGATGACCTTCAACGATGCCGGCCAGTTCACGTCGATGCGCGCATTCTGGGGCCCCGGCGACATGGAAGTGCTCGGAACCGGTAAATAGCCATGCTCAGCAACCAGCAGATTTCCGACCGCATCGAGCTTGAACAACTGGTGGTCGCGTACGCCTATGCGATCGACGAGCGTGCGTTCGAGCGTCTGGATCGCATCTTCACGCCGGATGCGCATATCGACTATCGCGCCGCGGGCGGCATTGCCGGCAGCTATCCGGAAATCCGCAAGTGGTTGCCGGAAGCACTCGGCATCTTTCCCGGCTACATGCACTTCATCGGCAATTTCGCATTCGACATCGATGGCGACAGCGCACGCGGTCGCGTCGCCTGCATCAATCCGATGGTGCTGCCGAAGGCGGATGGTTCAGCGGGCGAAGGCGAGACCATGTTCTTCGGTCTCTGGTATCTGGATCGCTACCGGCGTACGGCAGAGGGCTGGCGCATCGTCGAACGCGTCGAAAAGCGCTCGTTCGATTACAACATGCCGGAAGTCTTCAAGCAGGCAATGAAGCGCGACTGAGGGCCCGCCGCCAATGCGAAAAAGCCCGCGATTCGCGGGCCTTTTCGCATTCAATGAATCGCCTCTGCAGGCGACTCAAGCCACGGCGGCGATCTGCAGGGCTTCGTGACTGGCCTCGCGCATCTCTTCCGGCGCGCCTTCCAGGCCACGCGCGACATGCACGCCTTCGACCTGGCGCCGGTATTCCTGCTGGGTCGCACGCGGGTTGTAGAACTGCTTGTACCAGATGCGCTGCAGGCGGAACGGACCATCGCCCTGTACGAACAGCCCCTGAAAGCACGGACGCTTGTTCTTCCAGACCTCGAAGTCCTGCGCGAATGCGGCGAGTGCCATGTCCTGATACTGGCGCGCGGCCGCGTGATCAGCCTCGGTCGCTTTCTGGCCGGTGGCGGAGCGCACCAACAATGCGTGCCAGACGTACGACGAGCCATCGTCGACCGGCGTATGCGCGATGAAGATGTACGAATCGTACAGACCGCTCATGCGCGTGATCAGGATGCTCGGGCCGTGATAGACCGCTTCGGTCACCAGCATCGGACCGCCTTCGGCAACCAGCGTGCGGTGGCCGCCGCCCATGCGCTGGATCGCCAGATGGCCGGCGAATTCATTTTCGAAGAATTTGGTTTTCGAGCCATGCACCGGGCCGAAGTGCGCGGCGTCGGTGATGTTGTCGACGATCTCCTGCGGGTGCACGTCGATCTTGCCGAGATCGTCGAACGTCCAGTGCGTCCAGGTCGGATCGTTCCATTCCTGCAGGAATGGCGCGTCCCATTCCGGCTCGCCGCCTTCAGTGTCATGCCAGACGAACACTGCGCCCATGCGCTCGACCACCGGCCACGAGCGGACCTTGGCGGCGGGCGGGATCGGGCCGCTCGAATACGGAATCTCGTTGCACTTGCCATCCGGCCCGAAGCGCCAGGCGTGATACGGGCAGCGGATCGAATCGCCTTCGACGGCGCCGTCCTGCGACACATACGACGTGCTGTTGCGTGCGAGATGCGTGCCCATGTGCGGGCAATACGCATCGAGCAGGATCACCTTGCCGCTATCCTTGCCGCGATACAGCGCGAAGTCCTGGCCGAAGAAGCGCACGCCCTGCGGCTTGTCGGTGACCTTGGCGGACTCGCCAACCATGAACCAGCCGCGTGGAAACGTGAACTCACCAAGCTTGTAGTCTTTCGAGCTGGCCATGAATGGCGCTCCTCATCGAAAACGGAAAAATGCGAACTTGCGATGAGTGTGGGCACGGACCCCAATGGTCACATCACCCATTTGAACGAAGTGACAAGGTCGGCGCATCCCTAGCGTGATGGTGGAGACGACGACCGACGAATGCGCGCGCTGCGCCATAGTCGCGTTGTCGAAAAGTGACGGGGGAGAAACGATGCGCGCTGGCTATTTTCTGTTGATCGCGGTGCTGGGCACGACACTCGCGGCTTGTGGTTCGTCGAGCCCTTCGGACACGGCTCCAGCCGCCGGCGCGCAGGCTACGCAACTGCGTCGCGATGGACGCTGGTTGGTGGATGGCCAGCAACGCGTCGTGATGCTGCATGGCGTCAACATGGTCTGGAAGACCGCGCCCTATGTGCCGCCGGCAAGCGCCGACGGTTTCGTCGCGGCCGATGCCGACTGGCTCGCCGATCATGGGTTCAATACGGCGCGCATCGGCGTGCTCTGGGTCGGCGTGACGCCGGACGCGCCAGACGCAATCGACCATGCATATCTGGAACACTGGAATCGCGTCATCAAGCTGCTCGCCGCGCGCCATGTCTGGATGCTGTTCGACTTCCATCAGGACATGCTCGGGCCGATGTACCAGGGCGAGGGCGTGCCCGACTGGGCCGTCGAGCAGCTGCCCGGCAGTTTCACGACGCTGCTCGGGCCGCCGACTTTCGGTTTTCCGTTCAACTACTTCACGCCGCAGCTGTCGCAGGCTTACGACAATCTCTGGGCGGACAAGGGCGAGATTCGCGAGGGCTTTCGCAATGCTTGGACCGCGGTCGCCAAGCGCTGGAAAGACCAGCCGTATTCGATGGGTTACGACCTGTTCAATGAAGCCTGGTCGGGCCTCGAGTTCGAGACCTGCCTGGTGCCGCTGCTCGGCTGCCCGTCGCATGACGCCAACGAGTTGCAGC
>DATCXY010000081.1:0-2213 GCA_036570585.1 Solimonas sp.
TGCCGTGCTGGATGAGGATCAGACCGACGAGCGATACCGAAGCCAGAACCTGAACAACGACCAAAATCGTATAAATGCGTTAACTCACTGACACAGAGACTGCGCGGCTGCGCAGATCGCGAGAAATTCCGCCGCCTTCAGCGATGCGCCGCCAATCAGGCCGCCATCGACATCAGCATTGGCAAACAGCGCCTCGGCGTTATCAGCCTTGACGCTGCCGCCGTAGAGAATGCGGGTTGAATTCGCGATTTTAGCATTCGCCTGTGCCAACTGACCACGAATAAATGCGTGCGCTGCTTGCGCCTGCCCACCAGTGGCGGTGCGGCCGGTCCCAATAGCCCACACCGGTTCGTAGGCAATGACCGCAGATTTGAACGCGCCGATACCGGCGGCGTCGACCACTGCCGCGAGCTGTCGGCCCAGCACGACTTCGGTCTGGTTAGTCTCGCGCTCATCCAGCGTTTCACCGAGGCAAAGGATGGGCTGCAGGCCGCAGGCCAGCGCGGCAATGAACTTCTGCGCGACCAGTGCATCGCTCTCACCGTACAGCGCGCGCCGCTCGGAATGCCCGACGAGCACGTGCGAACAGCCAACATCCTTGAGCATGCCGCCCTGAATCTCGCCGGTGAATGCACCGAGCTTCTGCTGCTCGCTGAGGGTCTGCCCACCGAGCTGCACGCTGCTGCCGCTCAGCGCTGCGGCGATCGACTCGATGTAGACCGCCGGCGGACACACGACGATGTCAATGCCCGGAAAGCGCTTCGATTCGAAAGTAATGTCATGCACCAGCGTTGCGTTCGCATCACGCGCCCCGTTCATCTTCCAGTTGCCTGCCACCATCTTGCGACGCGCCATCTCTAAACTCCGTTTCGTACTGGTTTGCTTGTTCGCGGTGATCGTCAGGTCTGCGCTGCCTGCTCGACCGCCGCCGCGAGCGCCTGCCCCACTTGCTGCGTCAAGGCGTCTTCATCAGCCTCAACCATGACACGAATCAGCGGCTCGGTTCCCGACGCACGCAGCAATACGCGACCGCGCAGGCCAAGACGCGCCTGTGCCGCGGCTTCGGCAGCACGCACCGCCGGCTGCGTCAGGATCTCGCCGGCGCGACCCTGAACCTTCAGGTTGATCAGCACCTGTGGAAACAGACGAACCCCGGCAAGCAATTCGCGCAGGCTCTTCTTCTGTGCCGTGATCGCGGTCAGCACCTGCAACGCCGTGACCAAGCCGTCACCGGTCGTGGTCTTGTCGAGGCAGATCGTATGCCCCGACCCTTCGCCGCCAAGCGTGCCGCCACTTGAATGCAGCAGTTCCATGACATAGCGATCGCCAACCTTGGCGCGCAAAAACTCGATGCCCAGTGCATCGAATGCACGTTCGATGCCGAGATTCGACATCTGCGTGCCGACCACCGGGCCGCGCAGATCGCCGTTGGCGTGCTTCCATTGCGCGATGACGTAAAGGATCTGATCGCCATCGACAACATTGCCGTCCGCATCGACAAGCAGACAGCGATCGGCGTCACCGTCCAGCGCAATACCCAGTGCTGCGCCGCTGCGCTGCACGGCGACTTTCAGCGCATCGAGATGCGTCGAGCCACAACCAGCGTTGATGTTGAGGCCATTGGGATGATCGCCGATGACGGTGACGTCAGCGCCGAGTTCCTCGAATATGGCCGGTCCGACCCGGTATGCAGCGCCATTGGCACAGTCGACAACCAGTTTCAGGCCGTCGAGATTCTTCTCGCCGAACGTGCCTTTGCAGAATTCGATGTAGCGCCCCGCGGCATCATCGATGCGCTTCGCACGACCAAGCTGATCCGGCGCCACGCACTCGAGCGGCGCATCGATCAGCCGCTCGATTTCCAGCTCAACCTCGTCGTTGAGCTTGCGTCCATCCGGACCAAAGAACTTCACGCCATTGTCGTGATGCGGATTGTGCGACGCCGAGATCACGACGCCGGCCTGTGCTCGCAGCGCGCGCGTCAGATAGGCGACGCCCGGCGTCGGCAATGGGCCAAGCAGATCAGTGGCGACACCGGCCGCGGCGAATCCCGCCTCAAGCGCCGATTCGAACATGTAGCCGGAACGGCGCGTGTCCTTGCCGACGACGACGCGCGCGCCAGGCGCGCCCCTGCCGAACACACGCCCCGCAGCCCAGCCCAGCTTGAGTGCGAATTCCGGCGTCATCGGCGCCACGCCGACCCGCCCACGCAC
>DATCXY010000082.1:0-2046 GCA_036570585.1 Solimonas sp.
CGGCGGACGTGCGCGATATCCAGCTCGCAAAAAAACACCGATGCCACAGCATCGCGCGCCAACTCGCCGAGCGCACCGGCTGCAGCACGCAAACCATTTACGACATCTGGGCCGGCCGCAGCTGGCGTCGCGTCAACGCGCCGGCCATCAGCAAACAGAGCCATGGCATGCAGGAGATGAACGGCAATGGCTGACGGAAGCCAGTACGCATTCGATCTGCACGAACTGATCGTCGACAGCTTTGCCGGCGGCGGCGGCGCGTCGACCGGCATCGAACGTGCGCTCGGCCGCTATGTTGACGTGGCGGTGAACCACGACGGCGAAGCGCTGGCGATGCACGAGATCAACCATCCGCGCACCGCGCACATCCGCGAGGACGTGTGGAAGATCAACCCGCGCGGCGCGCTCGGCGGTCGCCAGATCGGCCTGCTGTGGGCCTCACCCGACTGCAAGCACTTCAGCAAGGCCAAGGGCGGCAAGCCGGTCAGCAAGCGCATTCGCGGACTCGCAGGCGTGGTCGTGAAGTGGGCGCGCCACTGCAAGCCGCGCGTGATCATGCTGGAGAACGTCGAAGAGTTTGAGACCTGGGGGCCGCTGCAACTCGTCGACGGCCAGTGGTATCCGGATCCGGCGCGCAAAGGCGAAACCTTCGACCTGTTCGTCGGCAAGCTCCGCCGGCTCGGCTACAAGGTGGAATGGAAACCGATGCGGGCCTGCGACTACGGCGCGCCGACGATCCGCAAACGCCTGTTCCTTGTCGCCAGACGCGATGGCCTGCCGATCGTCTGGCCGTCACCGACGCACGGCAAGGGCCTGATCCCGTACCGCACCGCGGCCGAGTGCATCGACTGGTCGATCCCCTGCCCGAGCATCTTCGAGCGCAAGCGTCCACTCGCCGAGGCCACGCTGAAGCGCATCGCGCGCGGCGTCATGCGCTACGTCGTAGACGCTGCGAATCCCTTCATCGTGCCGATCGCCAACTACGGCGCCGGCCTGCGCGTAAACGCGGCGGATGAGCCGCTGACCACGATCACCGCGAATCCGAAAGGCGGTGCCCATGCCGTTGTCGTGCCGACACTGGTCGGCGTCGGCAGCCGCGCCGGTCAAAGCCGGCCGCGTGGCCTAGATGAGCCGACCGCTACCACGAAGACGAAGTACGACACCGCGCTGGTCGCCGCGACCATGATCCAAGCCGCCCACGGCGAAGGAAAACCAGACGGCGTCAAACGCTGGGGCAGCGGAACTGTGACATCGAAAGCACCGGCCGGCACCATGACAGCCAGCGGCAGCCATGCCGTCGTCGCTACATTCCTCGCACAGCACAACACCATGCCTCACGGCGGCGTGCACGCTGGCCACGACGCTCGATCGCCGGTCTCCACGGTCAGCAGCACCGGCGCGCAGCAGCAGGTCGTCACGTCTCATCTTCTGAAGCTGCGCGGCACCTGCAAGGACGGCCAGCCGATTGACGAGCCAGCACCGACGGTCACCGGCGGTGGTACACACGCTGCCGAGGTCCGCGCATTCCTTGTTGCCTACTACGGCAACGACAAGGACGGGCAAGGCGTGAACGAACCACTGCGCACCATGCCGACCAAGGACCGCTTCGGCCTCGTCACCGTGAAAGGCGAGCTCTACCAGATCGTCGACATCGGCATGCGCATGCTCACCCCGCGCGAGCTCGCCAACGCACAAGGCTTCCCGCCCGAATACGTGATCGACCGGAAGCCCGACGGCACCCCGCTCACCAAGACCGCCCAGGTCCGCATGATCGGCAACTCCGTCTGCCCGCCCGTCGCCGAGGCACTGGTGCGCGCGAACTTCGCGCACGAGCTGCGCTCGGCAACGCGCGTCCGGAGGGCGGCATGAGCAACGAACCAGTTAACGCGCGCGGCGAAGCCGCGTCGCCCGTTGAACGACCTGTTGGGCGGGAAGGAGCCGATGTATGAGCTTTGCAAAATTCTGTGCAGCAATTGCTTCACGGTCCGAGCTTGAGAGTCTGTTAATTGAGCAGGCCGACGAAGCGGACAATTTGCGCGCTGAGAA
>DATCXY010000083.1:0-1672 GCA_036570585.1 Solimonas sp.
TTCGGCTTCCAGCGCTTGCTGCTGCTCTTGCATCGGCTGAACCTCAGGCGCACCGGCGATACCGGTCCACGCGCGAATGTCCTTCTCGTAGAGACGAACCAGACGACGACCTTCCTCGATCGCCTCCCCCGCACGATGAAAATCCATCAGCGCGAAATCATCGAGCCGCGGGATCAGCGTGATCTCCGGCGGATCGCCGGCCATCCGTGAACGCGTCAGCCGGTCCTGCATGATGTTAATGCTCGACGCCACCGAATCGAAGAAACTCGGTGTGTCGCTGTTACTGCTCTGCAGGTAGTTGACGACCTTGTTCCAGAAACTGCGATTCCTGCCGTCGTCCTGTTTGGCGTCGGCGGCGGCCGCGCGCTGCGCCTCGTCGCGGCTGGCGCTCGACATGTGGCTGCCGACCAGCTGTGCATTCAGATTGACCGCGATCACCACATCCGCGCCGAGCGCACGACAGGCAGACACCGGCACCGGATTGACGAGACCGCCGTCGAGCATCCAGCGATCCTCGTGCTTGACCGGCGTGAACAGGCCCGGCATCGCGCACGACGCACGCGCCGCGGCCCATACCGGTCCGCGCGTGATCCAGATCTCGCGCCCGCTCTGCATCTCGGTGGCAACCGACACGAAGCGTTGCTCCAACGCTTCGATGTCCGGATTGTTGTGGTGCTCGTTGAAAAATCCGAACAGGCGCTCACCCTTGACGAATCCGCCGGTCAGCGTGAAATCCATCAGGCCGAACACGTCGCGCATCGTCAGCTTGCCGACCCATTCGGCGAATTCGTTGAGCTGTCCGGCCACGTAGACGGCGCCGACCAGCGCACCGACCGAGGTGCCGGCGACCACCTGCGGCCGCACGCCGAGCGCTTCAAGCTCAAGGATGATGCCGATGTGTGACCAGCCGCGCGCCGAGCCACTGCCCAGCGCGAGACCGACGACCGGAAGTTTGTGTTCAGCTTTCATGGGGGCCGCAAAATAACAGGTTCAGCTTGCTGCTTCCCGAACGACGCGCGCCATCAGGCCGGATTGCCGGCAAACAGGTCCGCCTGCAGGCGTGGATCATCGGCTTCGTGGAAATTCGACAGCCCGACACCGACCAGACGATACAGCGTCGGTGCCGTGTCGGGGTCGCCCTCATCGATCACACGTTCGCACAGTGCAAGCGCCATATTCGCGAACTCATCGAACGATGTCGGTGCATGTGGCGGTGTCAGGCTGCGCGTGAGGATGCGGAAATCCCGCGTCTTGAGCTTGAGCACGACCGTGCGCGGCACGCGTTCGGTCTTGCATGCGGCGGCCCAGGTCTTTTCCGCAAGGCGGCGGATGTGCGGTGCCAGCATCGCCAGTGGCAGATCCTCGGCGAAGGTGTCCTCGGCGGACACGGACTGGGTCGGCCGGTCCGGCAACACGCGGTGTTCGTCAATGCCATGCGCAAGCTCGGACAGCCGACGACCGAAACGGCCAAAGCGTGATTCCAGTTCCAGCCCCGGATGGTCGCGCAGCTGCGCGACCGTGCGTATGCCCAGGCTCGCAAGGCGTTCGAGGACTGGACCTTCAAGGGTGGCCCCGCCGATGCCTGATCCCTTCGACCCTGCCGAGTTCGACGCTCCCCCTCCCTCCGATCCCGGCACGGACTATCGCACCCTGCTCGACGCCATGCGCAAGG
>DATCXY010000084.1:0-3199 GCA_036570585.1 Solimonas sp.
CGGCGAACGGACACAGGTTCAGACCGACGACGATCGTGTCGAGCCAGTCACGAATGGCAGTTTCGATGGGATTCACGGCGGGCGGTTCGGCGAGCGGGCGCGCACTCTAAGGCAAACGGACGCGACAGCCTACCGCGGCCGGCGCCCGCATGCGTCACACGCCGCAGGTCCCGATCAGGCGGCCTGCAACAACGCGACACTGCCCTGGCCGCCGTCGGCGCAGATGCTGACGATCGCGTAACTGCCGGACGGCAGCGCCGCCAGTTCCTTGATCGCCTGGCTGAGGATGCGCGCGCCGGTTGCGCCGAACGGATGGCCGAGCGCGACGCTGCCGCCGTTCGGATTGACGCGCTCGTCGGGAAAACGGCCCAGTTCCACCGTGACGCCGGCCTTGTCGCGCAGAAAATCTTTGTCCTGCATCGCCTTGATGTGGAACAGCACCTGCGCCGAGAACGCCTCGTGCAATTCCCACAACGCAATGTCTTCGTATTTCAGGCCGACGCGCGCGAGCAGGCGCGGGATCGCGAATGCCGGCGCCATCAGCAGGCCTTCGTGACGGAAGTCGATCGCGGCGATTTCCCAGTCGATCAGCCGCACGCGTGGAATCGATGCCGGCAATTGCTCGATTCCGTTCTGAGAGCCGACCCAGATCGCCGCCGCGCCGTCGGTCAGCGGCGACGAATTGCCGGCGCTGAGCGTGCCGTGCCCGCTGGTGCGGTCGAATGCCGGCGGCAGTTTCGCGAGCTTTTCGAGCGTCGTGTCCTTGCGCGGAATGCCATCGCGCTTCACGTCGCCGACCGCAATCACCAAATCGTCGAAGAAGCCGCGCTCCCAGGCGGCGACCGAATGGCGATGGCTGGCGAGCGCCGACGCGTCCTGTTCGGCGCGACCGATCTGCCACTGCTTGGCGGTGTCTTCCGTGTGCTCGCCCATCGACAGGCCGGTCGTGCGGTTGGTGACCGCCGGAATGTAGAGCTTGACGTCGCCGAGCGTGAGCTTCGCGATCGCCGACAGCTTGTCGCCGATCGACTTCGCTTTCTGGAACTGCCGCAGCCAGTCCGACAGGGTCTGGCCGAGTCCGATCTGCACGCGGCTCATGCTTTCGACGCCGCCGACCAGCGCGAGCCGGCGACTTGTGCCGTTGATCATGCCGGCCGCTTCGATCGCGCCGATCATGCTGGTCGAGCACGCCATCACGGTCGACAGCGCGGTGATCGTCGCCGGCGCGCCGGCATCCATCAGCACTTCGCGTGCGATGTTGCTCCACGTCAGGTTCGGCACGACGCTGCCCCAGATCGCGAAGTCCGGCACGACGCCGCCGGCACGCTGCAGCATCGCCTGCGCGACCGGCACCGACAGGCCGATTGCGTCGAGCTTGGACAATGCGCCGTCGACCTTGGCGAACGGCGTGCGCACGCCGGCGGCGAGCCAGATGTCGGGATGGGTGGAATGGGCCATGCTAACGCTCCTCGATCAGGACGATCCGATTCTAGATGCAGATGCCGGGCGCACGTGCGCATGGCGCAAGCGCAGGCCGGGCTGTTTACTACGCGGCGCGGCGGGACCAGCGTAGACGACAGCGGCGCAGCTGTCGCGCGCACGCGGATCGAAAGGACGGACGGCAAGCCGTGATCCGGCGGGGCGGCCCGCAGGTCCGTTACAGTGGCGGCCGGAGCGTGCGACGCGCAGACAGGGATGGCGGAAGATGAGGAAACGGATCGCGATATCGGCATTGGCACTGCTGGCGGTTGCCGCAGCGACCGCGGTACAGGCTGGCGCGCCGCCGCTGACGGCCGACCAGCTGCGCCAGTGCGCGGCGCAGGTGCAGCAGCTGCGCCGCGATGCCACGCGGCTCAATGCAGCGACGCCACAGCTCGATGCGCGTCGCGCCGCGCTCGATCAGCGCTCGGCGGCACTGCAGCGCGAAGCGACCACACTGGATCGCGACGATCTGCATGCCAGCCTCGATCTGCAGCAGCGGCGCAAGCAGCACAACGACGAGGCGCTCGCATTCAACGCGGAAATCGCGCGCCACAAGCAGGCCATCGAGGCCGTCAATGTCGTGAAGCAGCAGTACGCGGCGAATTGCGCCGATCGTGCGTATCGGCGTGCCGACTTCACGCAGCTGGCGCCGGACGCGCAGGCGGCGATGCACGCCGGTCTCGACGACATCGAAGTGCCGTACCTCGACCCGACGGTACGCTGAATCGCGCTCAGGACTTTTCGCAGGCGGCGGCGCGTTGCCGCAGCAGCGTCTGCTCGCGCATGTTCTGCGTGAGTCCGGCGGCGCGTTCGAATTCCGTGCGCGCTTCATCGAGCCGCCCGAGCCTGGCGAGCAGATCGGCGCGCACGCTCGGCAGCAGGTGGTAGCGACGCAGTGCTGCGTCGTCGCCGAGGCGATCGACGATTTCCAGTCCAGCCGCCGGGCCGAACGCCATCGACACCGCGACCGCACGATTGAGCTCGACGACCGGTGACGGCGTCAGCTGTGCAAGTTCGTCGTAGAGCGCGGTGATGCGCGGCCAATCGGTTTGATCCGCGCTGCGTGCACGCGCATGGCATGCGGCGATCGCGGCCTGCAACGCGTACGGTCCGCGCGTACCACCGAGCGTGTCGGCGCGATCCAGCGCAGCAAGACCACGGCAGATCAGCCGCTGGTCCCAGCGTGCGCGGTTCTGTTCGAGCAGCAGCACCGGCGCACCGTGATCGTCGATCCGAGCCGCCGCGCGCGATGCCTGAATTTCCATCAGCGCAAGCAGGCCATGGACTTCCGCTTCCTGCGGCATCAGCCCGGCGACGATGCGGCCGAGGCGCAGCGCCTCGTCACATAGCGACGGGCGCATCCAGTTATCGCCGGCGGTCGCCGAATAGCCTTCGTTGAAGATCAGGTAGACGACTTCGAGCACCGATGCGAGCCGCGCGTGCAACTCGTCGCGCGCCGGTTGTTCGAACGCCACACCGGCGTCGGCGAGCGTGCGCTTGGCGCGAACGATGCGCTGCGCGACCGTCGCAGCGCTTGGCGCGAACGATGCGCTGCGCGACCGTCGCTTCCGGGACGAGAAATGCGCGGGCAATCTCGTCGGTCGTCAGGCCGCCGAGCATCTTCAGCGTCAGCGCGGCACGCGCATCCGGCGACAGCAGCGGATGGCAGGCGATGAACACGAGACGCAGCAGATCGTCGCCAATGTGATCGTCGAGA
>DATCXY010000085.1:0-4734 GCA_036570585.1 Solimonas sp.
GCAGACAGCTGATCCTGCGGGATCGCGAACTTGATCTGTACGGTGTCGATTTCGTTGAGCACGACCAGTGGCTGCGCGTCATTGCTGCCGACCAGATTGCCGGTCTTGACGCTGACGCTGCCGGTGCGGCCACTGATCGGCGCGCGGATCAGCGTATAGCCGAGATTGATTTCGGCGGTTTTGATGCTGGCCTGGTCGGCGAGCAACCGTGCCGCACCTTCATCAGCGGAAGCGCGCGCGTTGTCGTATTCCTGCGAAGTCACGTACTGCTTGTCGACCAACGGTTTCATGCGCTCGTACTGCGCACGCGCCGCGGCCAGCGAAGCCTTGTCGATCGCCAGCTGCGCACGCGCCTGTGCGAGCGCCGCTTCGTACGGCGCCGGGTCGATCTGGAACAGCTTGTCGCCGGCTTTCACACTGTCGCCTTCCGTGAAGAAGATCTGCGTGAGCGTGCCGGACACCTGTGCGCGCACGTTCACGGTGTGCGGGCTGACGACATTGCCGATCGCCGATAGCTGTACCGGTGCGGCACCACTGCGGACGGCGGTGAGTTCGACGGCCGTCGGGCCATGACCATGTTGGGCCGATGTGCCGTCACTTTTCCAGCGCCACGCCACCAGCGCGACCACGACGACGAGAACGGCGACCAGCGCCAATTGACGAGCACTCAAGGAACGACTCCAGCGGCGTGGGCCGGCAGACCGCCGGCGTCATGGGCAAGAGTGGCGAGCGCCAGATACCAGTCCAGATACGATTGCACGTTGGCCACGCGCGCCTGCGCGAGTGCGGCTTCGGTGCTCAGAACTTCAAGGATGCTCGACAGGCCATTTTTGTAGCGTGCGCGGATCGCGTCGGCGGCGCGCTGTGCGGCTTCGAGTTGTATGCGGCTGGCATCGACATTGCCATGCGCGGTTTGCAGATTCTGATATGCCGCCCAGACCTGCTGTTCGACCTGCAGCCGCAGGCTCATCGTCGATGCGTGCGCGCCTTCGAGTGCCGCGCGTGCACCGCGAATCGCTGATTTCAATGCGAAGCCCTGGAACAGCGGCACACTCAAGGTCGCACCGACGCTGAACGGATCGCCGGTGCCGCGATCGACGATACGCGTGCGGCCGGCGCTCGCACTGACACTCAGGCTCGGCAGGGCGCTGCCGCGCGCCGCGCGTACTGCACCGGCTGCGGCCTGTTCGCCGGCCTGTGCGGCCAACAGTTCCGGCCGCGCTTCGCGTGCGCGCGTCATCAGCTCGTCCAGCGTCGGCGCCGGCATCTCGATATGAGCCGCTTGCGGGTTCCAGTCAGCGAGCGGCAATGCGACGTCCGGCCGGTAACCCGCAGCGGCTGCCAGTGCGCCTTCAGCAATACGTAACTGGCCTTGTGTCTGCTGCAGCGTCAGCTGCGCGGCAGCGGCGGCGCTCTCGGCTTGATAGACATCGGCGATGGTCGCCAGGCCCGCCGTATGGCGTGTCTGCGCGGCGTCGAGATTGGCCTGCGCCTCGTCGAGCGCCTGCTGATTGGCGTCGACCAGCGCGCGGCCGCCGATCACCGTGTAGTAATTCGCTTCGACGGTCAGCGCCAGATCCTGCAGGGTCTGGTTGAGGTTGTACTGCGATGCCAGGCGTGCGGCGCTGGCTCGATCGATGCCGCCGCCGCGCTGGCCAAAATCGAACAACAGGTAGCTGAGGCTGACGCTTGGGCCATAGCGCGTCTGCGCCGGCGCTTCATCGCCGCTGGAGGCGACCGAGCGCGAGCGCTGGCCGCTGTAGCTCGCCGTCAGTGTCGGCCACCAGCCGGCGCGGGCCACGCGCTCGGCGGCTTCCGACTGCACGACCGCGCTCCAGGCAATGGTGGTGTCGGGATTGTTGCGCAGCGCCAGTGCAGTCAGCTCGGCAAGGCTCAGCGGTGTGGCCGGCGACGGCGCGGGCGGCATCGCTCGGGCGCTGACGCTCAGACAGATGCCGGTCAGGCCGGCCAGCGATAAAGCCAGAAATCTCACGTGCGAACGCTGCCGATAGGCTGATTTGAGTGGCGATGACCATAGCATCGCCGCTGTATGGAACCGTGAAACTGGCAGAAGTTTCATCTGCATATGTGCCGCGCTGGTATCCGTGCCTGTGATCTCCGACAATCGGGGCCGGCGTTGTGCCGCCCGAATCCGTCATCAGGTGTTTCTTTTTCGCATGAGTTATCTCGCGCTCGCCCGTAAATACCGCCCCCGCATATTTTCCGACGTGATGGGGCAGGGACATGTCGTCAAGGCGCTGTCGCACGCGTTGGCCGGTGACAAGCTGCATCCGGCGATCCTGCTGACCGGCACGCGCGGCGTCGGCAAGACCACGCTGGCGCGCATCGTCGCCAAATGCCTGAACTGCGAAATCGGCGTCAGCGCCGATCCCTGCGGCGTCTGCTCGGCGTGCAAGGAAGTCGACGAAGGTCGCTTCGTCGACCTGCTGGAAATCGACGCCGCGTCGAACACCGGTGTCGATGATGTGCGCCAGATGATCGACAACGCGCAGTACGCACCGGCCCGCGGTCGCTACAAGGTCTATCTGATCGATGAAGTCCACATGCTGTCGAAGAGCGCGTTCAACGCTCTGCTGAAGACGCTTGAGGAGCCGCCGCCGCACGTCAAGTTCATTCTTGCGACCACCGATCCGCAGAAGCTGCTGGTGACGGTGCTGTCGCGCTGCCTGCAGTTCAATCTCAAACGTCTGCCGGTGTCGCTGATCCGCGACCAGCTGGCGAAGGTGCTCGATCACGAAGGGCTCGGCTACGAATTGCCGGCGCTCAGCGAAGTCGCACGCGCCGCCGACGGGTCAATGCGTGACGGCCTGTCGCTGGTTGACCAGGCAATTGCGTTCTCCGGCGGCGCCACGCTGGCGCGCACCGCGATCGAGGACATGCTCGGGACCAACGGTCGCGAAGTGCTGTTCGATCTGTTGCGTGCGCTGTCTGCGGGTGATCACGCCGGCCTGATCGGGGGACTGCAGAAGCTCGAAGCACAGGCTCCGGATTACGCGGCGTTGATCAACGATCTGGCA
Source organism: Solimonas sp. (assembly GCA_036570585.1). Lineage (GTDB taxonomy): Bacteria > Pseudomonadota > Gammaproteobacteria > Nevskiales > Nevskiaceae > Solimonas. The sequence continues at coordinate 3,039 of DATCXY010000085.1, forward strand.
ACGCATCTGCAGCGCATCGCCGTATTGCAGATGCTGCCGGCGGCGCGCAGCGAAGAAGACGAAGACGCACTGCTTGAACTGACCTCGGCGTTCCAGCCCGAAGACGTGCAGCTCTGCTATCAGATCGCCGTGCATGGCCGTCGCGATCTGCCGTGGGCACCTGATCCGCGGCTTGGTTTCGAGATGACCGTGCTGCGCATGGCGGCGTTTCGCCCTGATGATGGTTCGCCTGCGCCGACCAGCGCCGGTCCGTCATCGGCGTCGCGTACCGGTGGCGCTGCAGCCGCGAACGTCAGCACCGCGTCCGCAGCGGGCGCGCGTGTGGAAAAAGCGGCGGCCGTGGCCGCTGTGCCGGCGCCGCGCCGGGTTGAGAGCAAGGTCGCTGAATCCGCGATCGCGCCGGCCGCAGCGAGCCCGGCAGCGCTCGACGCCAGTGCGTGGAGCGAGACGGTCGAGAAGCTTGCGATCGAAGGATTCGTGCGCCAGCTCGCGCGCAACAGTGCCTGGGCGGGCTGCGACGATCAGGGTCGCGTGCGGCTGCTGCTGGATGCCAAGGCGCGGCATCTGCTCAACGACGAACGTCGCGCAGCGATCGAACAGGCACTGGCCGCGCAGCGCGGCGAATCAGTGCAGTTGACGATCGACGTCGCCGAAGCGGCCGTGATCAGTTCACCGGCGCAGCTGGCCGAACAGCGTGAGGCGTCCCGGCAGACAGACGCCGAGAGCGCAATCTTTGCCGATCCGGTGGTGCGCGCGTTTCGTGAACAGTTCGGGGCGACGATCAAACCCGGTTCGATCCATCCGCTCGACTCCTGAGCGATTCCAATACCCGTCGTCCCGTCCGCGGGATGCAGATTCACGGAGACCAAGATGATGAAAGGTGGCATGGGCAATCTGATGCGTCAGGCGCAGCAGATGCAGGAGAACATGCAACGCGTGCAGGAAGAAATCGCGCGCATGGAAGTGACGGGTGAATCCGGTGCCGGCATGGTCAAGGTCACGCTGACCGGCAAGCATCAGGCACGCAAGGTCGAGATCAGTGCCGATGCGCTGAAGGAAGACAAGGAATTCGTCGAGGATCTGATCGCGGCGGCGATCAACGACGCGTCGCAAAAAGTCGATGAAATGTCAAAGCAGAAGCTGTCCGCGGTGACCGCCGGCATGCAATTGCCGCCGGGCATGAACCTGAATTTCTGAAGCGGCTCACGCGTTCACGCTTGGCGCGCGTTTTTCGCGGCATACATGCGGGCATCGGCACAGCTGATCAGCTGGTGTTCGTTGTCTCCGTCGCGCGGAAACATTGCCAGACCGAAGCTGGCGCCAACCTCGACCTCGATCGCATCGCCCGACTCGCCCAGCTTCAGCGCGAATGGGCGGGTCAAGGCCTGTTGCATCAGTTCGATCAGGGCTTGAGCGTCGGAGCGGCCCTCGATGTGATCGAGGATCGCGGCGAATTCATCGCCGCCGAGGCGTGCGACCGTGTCAGACGCGCGCAGCATGCCGCGAAGCCGCGCCGCGATCGCTTTCAGCAGCACATCGCCAGCGCCGTGGCCGTAGCGGTCATTGACCGGCTTGAAGCGGTCGATGTCGATGTAGACCAGCGCCAGCTGTGTCGATTCGCGGCGCGCTCGTATCAGCCCGGTCGTCAGCCGGTCGGCGAACAGCATTCGGTTCGGTAGATCGGTCAGGGGATCAT
>DATCXY010000086.1:0-4420 GCA_036570585.1 Solimonas sp.
CGTGGGCGTAATCGGCCTGGCCGACTACGTGGGCGACGGCATCCTGAGTGCGGAGCAGGCCGAGTTCCTGCGCCGCGCCGTGCGCGAGCGCCAGAACATCCTGATCGCCGGCGGCACCAGCACCGGCAAGACCACGCTCGCCAATGCGCTGCTGGCCGAAATCGCCAGCACTGGTGATCGCGTGCTGGTGCTCGAAGACACGGTGGAGCTTCAGTGTTCTGCCCGCGACCATGTGCCGCTGCGCACCCGCGCCGGGGTTGTGAGCATGCAGGAACTGGTGCGCGCCACGATGCGCCTGCGCCCCGACCGCGTGATCGTCGGCGAAGTGCGCGGCGGCGAGGCGCTGGACCTCATCAAGGTGTGGGGCACAGGGCATCCCGGCGGCATTGCCACGCTGCACGCCAGCTCCGCGCACGGCGCGCTGCTGCGCCTCGAACAACTGATTCTCGAAGTCGCCATGACGCCGCCGCGCGCGCTGATCGCCGAAGCGGTGAACGTCATTGTCTTCATTGCCGGGCGCGGCCGTGCCCGCCAGGTCCAGACCGTCGCCCGCGTGACCGGCTTCGACGGTCAGGGCTACCAACTCGACGACGCGCTCGCGCCGCTTCCTTCCCCGTCCTCAACCCACTCTGGAGAACTGCCATGACGCCTGCTTACGTTTCTCATGATTCCCGCATTTCCGTAAATCCGCTTTCCCTGCTCGCACGCCTACGGTGCCTGGCCGGGCCAGCACAACAGGGGCTGCTGCTGGCGGTCGTATTCCTGCTGGCGACCGGCACGGCGCACGCGGCCGGTTCCAGCATGCCCTGGGAAGGGCCGCTGCAAGCCATCCTCGACTCCATCCAGGGGCCGGTGGCGCGCATCGTCGCAGTCATCATCATCATTGCCACCGGCCTGGCGCTGGCCTTCGGCGACACGTCGGGCGGCTTTCGCAAACTGGTCCAGATCGTCTTCGGCCTGTCCATCGCGTTCGCGGCGTCCTCGTTCTTCCTGTCCTTCTTCAGCTTCTCCGGTGGGGCTGTCGTATGAGTGCGCCCGATGAGTTCGCCAGCGGCTTCGAGGTGCCGCTGCATCGTTCGTTGACCGAAACCATCCTGCTGGGCGGTGCGCCGCGCACGGTCGCCATTGCCAACGGCACGCTGGCCGCCGCCGTGGGACTGGGCCTGCAACTGTGGATTCCGGGTCTGGTGATGTGGATCGTCGGCCATTCGCTCGCGGTATGGGGGGCGCGCGTCGATCCGCAGTTCATGCAGGTGTTCGCGCGGCACATCAAGCACAAGCCTCTGCTGGACGTGTGAGGACGACGCCATGTTGCATCTCGCCGAATACCGTCAGCGTCCCGCACTGCTCGCCGACTGGCTGCCCTGGGCCGGGTTGATGGCGCCCGGCATCGTGCTCAACAAGGACGGTTCGTTCCAAAGGACAGCATGCTTTCGCGGGCCGGACCTGGACAGCGCGACGCAGGGCGAGCTGATCGCCACGTCAGCGCGGCTCAACAACGCGCTACGCCGCCTGGGTTCCGGGTGGGCCTTGTTCGTCGAGGCCGAAAGGCTGTCAGCGGCTGACTATCCGCAGTCCGAGTTTCCCGAACCGCTGTCCTGGCTGGTGGACGAGGAACGCCGAGCGGTGTTCGAGGAAGACCAGAGTCACTTCGATAGCCGCTATCACCTGACGCTGGTGTGCCTGCCGCCGGAGGAGTCCCGCGCACGCGCCGCGAATCTGCTCTACGAGAATACGTCGCAGCGTGGCGTGGATTGGCATGAACGCCTGATCGCCTTCATCGCGGAGACGGATCGTTGCTTCGACCTGCTCGACGGCGTGATGCCAGAGATTGCCTGGCTCGACGACAGCGAAACGCTTACCTATCTGCACGCCACCATCTCCACGCGGCGTTATCACGTGGCCGTGCCGGAGCATCCGTTTCACCTCGATGCGCTGCTGACCGACTGCCCGCTGACCGGCGGGCTTGCGCCGATGTTGGGCGATGCGCATTTGCGCGTGGTGTCGGTGCGCGGCTTCCCGACCTCGACCTGGCCGGGGCTGCTCGACGACCTGAACCGACTCGGCTTCGCCTATCGCTGGAGCACGCGCTTCCTCTGCATGGACAAGTCCGAGGCGGAAAAGGAACTCGGCCGCCTGCGCCGCCAGTGGTTCGCCAAGCGCAAGAACGTCGTCGCACTGCTGCGCGAGACGATCTTTCAACAGGAAAGCCCGCTGGTCGATACCGACGCATCGAACAAGGCGGTGGACGCCGATGCGGCCTTGCAGGAGCTGGGCAGCGATCAAGTCGCTTTCGGCTACGTCACCGCGACCGTGACGGTGCTCGATACCGATGCCGGCGCGGCCGACGAGAAGCTGCGCAGGGTGGAGCGCGTCATTCAGGGCCGGGGTTTCGTCACGATCCCTGAAACACTCAACGCGGTGGAGGCGTGGCTGTCGTCGATTCCGGGCAACGCCTACGCGAACGTGCGCCAGCCCATCGTCTCGACGCTGAACCTCGCGCACCTGATGCCGGTGTCGGCGGTGTGGGCCGGGCCGGAGAAGAATGCCCACCTCGACGGGCCACCCTTGATCGTCACGCGCACCGATGGCGCCACGCCGTTCCGTCTGGTGACGCACATCGGCGATGTCGGCCACACCCTTGTCGTTGGACCGACCGGCATGGGCAAGTCCGTGTTGCTCGCCACGCTGGCGATGCAATTCCGCCGTTATCCCGGCTCACGCATTTTCGCCTTCGACATGGGCCGCTCGATGCGCGCCACCATCCTCGGCCTCGGTGGCGAGCACTACGACCTGGGCACGGACAGCGGCATCGCGTTTCAGCCGCTCGCGCGCATCGACCAAGAAAGCTACCGCACTTGGGCCGCCGAATGGCTCGAAGGCCGGATGCTGCGTGAAGGCGCGAGCATCGGCCCCGACGAGAAGGCGGCCATCTGGTCGGCGCTGGAAAGTCTCGCCGGTGCGCCGGTGGAGCAGCGCACGCTGACCGGGTTTTCCGTGCTGTTGCAGAACAACGCGCTACGCCAGGCGCTCGCGCCCTACGTGCTCGGCGGCGCGCACGGCAGTTTGCTCGATGCCGATCACGACCGTCTGGGCACCGCCGACGTGCAGGGTTTCGAGATGGAGGAACTGATGGCGAGCCGCGCCGCCGTGCTGGCGGTACTCGGTTATCTGTTCGCGCGCTTCGACGAGCGTTTCGACGGCGCACCGACTTTGCTGATTCTCGACGAGGCGTGGCTGTTCCTCGACGACCCGGTGTTCGCCGCGCGCATCCGCCAGTGGTTGAAGACGCTGCGCAAGAAAAACGTGTCGGTGATCTTCGCCACGCAGTCGCTGGCGGACATCAAGGACTCCAGCATCGCGCCGGCCATCGTGGAGAGCTGCGCAAGCCGCATCTTCCTGCCCAATCCACAAGCCACTGAGCCGCAAATCCGCAAGATCTACGAAGGCTTCGGCCTCAACGCCCGGCAAATCGAGATCGTCGCCACCGCGCAGCCCAAGCGCGACTACTACTACCAGTCGCGGCTGGGCAATCACCTCTTTGACCTCGACCTGGGGCCGGTCGCGCTGGCCTTCGCCGGTGCTTCGACGCCGCAGGACCAGCGCGACATTGACGCGGTGGAAGCGTCGGCTTCGTCTTCCAGCTTCGCAGCCGCCTGGCTGCGCCACTGCGGCCTGGACTGGGCGGCCGATCTGCTGCCGTCCGCACCTGCCGCTTCCAATCCACCACAGGAGAAACCGTCATGAAGAAGACACTTCTTGCGACCGTCGCTGCCGCTCTGTTCTGCACGCTGCCTGCCGCGCAGGCGCAATGGGCGGTGATTGACCCGACCAACCTGATCCAGAACACGCTGACCGCGATCCGCACGCTGGAGCAGATCAACAACCAGGTGCGGCAGCTTCAGAACGAAGCGCAGATGCTCATCAACCAGGCACGCAATCTGACGAGCCTCGACTACAACGTGGTCAATCGCCTGCGCTCGACGCTGGCGACCACCGAACGCCTGATCGCCGAGGCGCAGGGTCTGGCCTACGACGTGACGAACATGGATCGGGAATTCGCCCGGCTGTACCCGCACGAATACGCCGCGACCGTCAGTGGTGACCGCATGGCGCAGGACGCGCGCGAACGCTGGCGACACACGCTCGACGGCCTGCACACAGCCATGCGGATGCAGGCGCAGGTGTCGCAGAACCTCAACGAGGACGAAGGCGTGCTGGCCGATCTGGTCGGCCAGAGCCAGTCGGCCACCGGCGCGTTGCAAGCCATGCAGGCAACCAACCAGTTGCTGGCCTTGCAGGCCAAGCAGGCGATCCAGGCGCAGCAGCTCCAGTTGACGCAGGACCGCGCCGCGTCGCTGGAACTGGCGCGGCAGGCAGCAGCCACCGAGCGCGCCCGCGAAGTGCGGCGACGCTTCCA
>DATCXY010000087.1:0-5419 GCA_036570585.1 Solimonas sp.
GAACAGGGTGCTCCGACGTGGCCGAAATCGCAAACGGCGAGAAATCGCGCCTGCGGGAATGATTCATGACCTCGTCGCTCGTCGTACCTGCCGCCTAAAAATTCGACTCGAGGAAGCCGAACTATCTGCTGGCGCTGATCACCGGAGTCGCGTGCACGACACTCACTCGTCGTCGCGCATTTCCAGGCTGCGGTTGATGCGCAGGGCGGCGAGCGTGGCGATTGCGCCGGACAGCAGGTACAGGCCGACGTAGCCGACGCCGAGGTGGGAGGCGAGCAGCAGCGCGACGAGCGGCGCGAAGGCGGCGCCGATGAGCCAGCCGAAGTCGGAGGTCAGCACGGCGCCGCTGTAGCGGAATTGGCGAGCGAAGCTGGAGTTGACGGCGCCGGCTGCCTGCGCGTGGCTGAAGCCGAGCAGCGCGAAGCCGACCAGGATGAAGATGTACGCGCCGAAGGTGGTGCCTTCCGCAAACAGTGGCGTCATGCCGGCGATGCTGAAGATGGCGATCAGGATGGCGCCGATGCCGAGCGTGGTGCGGCGCCCGATGCGGTCGGCGACGACGCCGGAGATCAGCATCGTCACGACGGCGATGGCGGCGCCGACGATCTGCACGATCAGGTATTCCGTGACGGATTCCTTCGTGAACAGCGTGACCCACGACAGCGGGAAGATCGTGACCAGATGGAACAGGGCGTAGCTGGCCAGCGGTGCGAATGCGCCGAGCAGGATGTTCTGACCTTGCTGGCGGACCAATTGCAGCAGTGGTGCGGGCTCCAGATCGCGCGTTTTCAGCAGTTGCGTGAATTCCGGCGTGACGACGAGGCGCAGCCGTGCGAACAGTGCGACGACGTTGATCGCGAACGCGACATAGAACGGATAGCGCCAGCCCCAATCGTAGAAGTCGGCTTCCTTGAGGCTGGCGTAGAGAAATGCGAACAGTGCGGCCGCCAGCATGAAGCCGAGCGGCGCGCCGAGTTGCGGAATCATCGCGTACCAGCCGCGACGATTCTGCGGTGCGTTGAGTGCGAGTAATGACGGCAAGCCGTCCCAGCTGCCGCCGAGCGCAAGGCCTTGCGCGAAACGCAGGATCGACAGCAGCACGATCGCGGCAACGCCGATATCGCTGTAGACCGGCAGGAACGCAATGCCGGCGGTCGCCGTGCCCATCATGAACAGCGCGACAGTGAGCTTGGTGCCGCGCCCGTACCATTCGTGGATAAAGCGGAAGAGCAGTGAGCCGAACGGTCGTGCGATGAACGCGAGCGAGAACAGGGCGAACGCGTAGAGCGTGCCGTCGAGCTGCGTCGTGAACGGGAAGAACACGCGCGGGAACACCAGCACGGCCGCGAGGCCGAACACGAAGAAGTCGAAGAATTCGGAGACACGGCCGATGATGACGCCGATCGCGATCTCGCTCGGCGCCACGTGCGCCCGGTCGGCGTGCGCGATGCGAGCATCGCGTTCGATCGCTTCGGTGCCTGCGCGCGCGGGCTTTGCGGGATTAGTCATGACCGGTTTCCATTGCGAATTCGTGAGCGGCTGCCTGCGTCGTGTTCTCGTGACTGAGTAATGCAATCCGCCATGCGGGCACCTTGGCAAACAGCACCAAAGTGATCACGGTGCGTGCTGCGGAAGCGTAACAGTCGCATGATGACGCCAATTCGGCGATAGGACAAAACGTCCAATCGCATCCGGAATTGCAGGGGCCTATAGTTGCAGCTCCCATCCCCGCAACCGATCCGACATGCCCGTCCGACTCCTTTGTGGACTGATCTTGCTGCCGTTGCTGGCCGTTCTTGCCGGTTGCGATGCCGTGGTGCTCAAGCCCGCCGGTGACATTGCAGTTCAGCAGCGTGACCTGGTCATCGCGTCCACAGTCCTGATGCTGCTGGTGATCGTTCCGGTCATCATCCTGACGCTGGTGTTTGCCTGGCGCTATCGCCAGTCGAACAAGGAAGCGACCTACGATCCCGAGTGGAGCCACTCGACGCAGCTTGAACTGGTGATCTGGTCGGTGCCGCTGCTGATCATCGTCGCGCTCGGTGCGCTGACCTGGATCGGCACGCATACGCTGGATCCGTACCGGCCGATCGAGCGCCTCGACAGCACGCGTCCGATCGATGCGGATGCGAAGACGCTGCAGGTCGAAGTGGTCGCGCTCGACTGGAAGTGGCTGTTCATCTATCCGCAATACGGAGTTGCCACGGTCAACGAGCTGGCGGCACCGATCGACACACCGATCAAGTTCCACATCACGGCCTCGTCGGTGATGAACTCGTTCTTCATTCCCGCACTCGCCGGGCAAATCTATGCGATGCCGGGAATGGAGACGCAATTGCACGCGGTGATCAACAAGCCGGGTGACTACACCGGCTTTTCGGCCAACTACAGCGGCGCCGGATTCTCCGACATGCATTTCCAGTTTGCCGGAATGTCATCGAATGACTTTGACGCCTGGATCGCCAAGTTGAAGGCCAGCGACGAGTCGCTCGATGCGGCAGCCTACGAGCAACTCGCCAAACCGAGTACGCGCGAACCGGTCCGTCACTACGCGCATGTCGCCGACGGCCTGTATCACGACATCGTCATGCAATACATGCCAAACGATGTCGAGCATCCGCCGGAGTCCGGTGACGACTGTTCGATGGCTGGCGCGCACCACGCCGGCGAGCGCGAGCTGTGCAGCGAACAGAAGGCCGCGGCACCACGCCCGCGCGCGCATCACGAATAGAGCCGGATCGAGGCCATGCACGAATCCACATCCCATCTCACCAGTCCGTTGTTCGGCCGCCTCACGCTGGACGCGATCCCGTACCACGAGCCGATTCTGGTCTGGACTTTCGTTCTCGTTGCGCTCCTTGGCGTCGCGCTGTTGGGTGCCATCACTTACGCACGCAAGTGGAGCTATCTCTGGAGCGAATGGTTCACGAGCGTCGATCACAAGAAGATCGGCATCATGTACATGGTGCTTGGCATCGTGATGCTGCTGCGCGGTTTCTCCGACGCGATCATGATGCGCATCCAGCAGGCTTGGGCATTCGGTGACGCGGTGGGTTATCTGCCGCCGCACCACTACGACCAGATCTTCACCGCGCATGGCGTGATCATGATTTTCTTCGTGGCGATGCCGATGGTCGTGGGCTTGATGAACATCGTCGTGCCGCTGCAGATCGGCGCCCGTGACGTCGCGTTCCCGTTCCTCAACAACTTCAGCTTCTGGATGACGGTGGCCGGCGCGGTACTGGTGATGCTGTCGCTGTTCGTCGGCGAATTCGCGCGCACCGGCTGGCTCGCTTATCCACCGTTATCGGGCTTGCAATACAGTCCGGACGTCGGGGTCGACTACTACATCTGGTCGCTGCAGATCGCCGGTGTCGGCACGCTGCTGTCCGGCGTCAACTTCATCGCCACCATCGTCAAGATGCGTGCACCCGGCATGAGCCTGATGAAGATGCCGATCTTCACCTGGACGGCGCTGTGCACCAACGTGCTGATCGTCGCCGCGTTTCCGGTACTGACAGCGGTGCTCGTGCTGTTGTCGCTCGACCGTTACGTCGGCACGCACTTCTTCACGAACGAGCTCGGCGGCAACATGATGATGTACGTGAACCTGATCTGGATCTGGGGCCATCCCGAGGTTTACATCCTGATCCTGCCGTTGTTCGGTGTGTATTCGGAAGTCGTCTCGACGTTCTGCGGCAAGCGCCTGTTCGGCTATGCGTCGATGGTCTATGCCACGGTTGTCATCACCATCCTGTCGTATCTGGTCTGGCTGCATCACTTCTTCACGATGGGCTCGGGTGCGAGTGTGAACTCGTTCTTCGGCATCACGACGATGATCATCTCGATTCCGACCGGTGCAAAGATCTTCAACTGGTTGTTCACGATGTATCGCGGTCGCATCCGCTTTGAAGTGCCGATGCTGTGGACGATCGGCTTCATGGTCACGTTCACGGTCGGCGGCATGACCGGTGTGCTGCTCGCAGTGCCACCAGCGGACTTCGTGCTTCACAACAGCCTGTTTCTGGTCGCGCACTTCCATAACGTGATCATCGGCGGCGTGCTGTTCGGTCTGTTTGCGGCCGTCAACTACTGGTTCCCGAAGGCGATGGGCTTCAAGCTCGATCCGTTCTGGGGCAAGGTCTCGTTCTGGTTCTGGCTCGCCGGTTACTGGCTGGCGTTCACGCCGCTGTACGTGCTCGGGCTCATGGGCGTGACGCGTCGCCTGAACCACTTTGAAGATCCGTCACTGCAGATCTGGTTCGTGATCGCAGCGTTCGGCGCATTCCTGATTCTGATCGGAATCGTCGCCTTCCTGATCCAGCTGTATGTCAGCTTCCGTGATCGCGAAGCCTTGTGCGACGCCACCGGTGATCCGTGGAACGGCCGCACGCTGGAGTGGTCGACCGCTTCGCCGGCGCCGGCCTACAACTTCGCGTTCACGCCGCGCGTGCAGGATCAGGACGCGTGGTTCGACATGAAGCGCCGCGGCCATGCGCGTCCGCTCGCGGGCTATCTGCCGATCCACATGCCGAAGAACACACCCGCTGGCATTGTGCTTGCCGGCTTGGCGATGGTTTGCGGTTTCGCGCTGATCTGGCATATCTGGTGGCTGGCGGCGGTTTCGTTCGCAAGCCTCATCGGCGCGGTGATCGTGCACAGCTTCAATCCGCATCGCGATTTCTACATTCCGGCGGACGAAGTCGCGCGCGTCGAAAACGAACGCACGCAGCTTCTCGCACAGCAGGCCTGAACCATGTCGACTCAGATGACCGCGAGCATGGACACCAACGACACGCAGGCGTTCTACGTCACCGAAGAACATCATCCGGAAAACGGCACGCTGCTCGGGTTCTGGCTGTATCTGATGAGCGACTGCCTGGTGTTCGCGTGCCTGTTCGCGATGTATGGCGTGCTCGGTACCCACTACGCCGGTGGACCCGGGCCGAAGGAACTGTTCGACCTGCCGCTGATCGCGCTCAACACGTCGATGCTGTTGCTGTCGTCGATTACCTACGGCTTCGCGATGCTGGAGATGCAGCGCAACCGGCGCTTTGCGGTGCTGATCTGGCTGGCGATCACCGGCCTGTTCGGCCTGTCGTTCATCGGCATCGAGCTGTACGAGTTCTCGCACATGCTGCACGAGGGCGCGGGGCCGCAGCGCAGCGCGTTCCTGTCGTCATTCTTCACGCTGGTCGGCACACACGGGCTGCATGTCTCGTTCGGCATCGTCTGGCTGGTGGTGCTGATGGTGCAGATCGGCATGCACGGCCTGATCATCCCGAACAAGCGCCGCCTGATGTGCCTGTCCATGTTCTGGCACTTCCTGGACGTGGTCTGGATCGGCGTATTCACTGTGGTCTACCTGATGGGAGTCCTGCCATGAGCACCCCGGCAACCGCCAACAACGGCCACGACC
>DATCXY010000088.1:0-3436 GCA_036570585.1 Solimonas sp.
AAGCAGCCGCGACGACAGCGTGCTCGAAAAGCTGATTGGCCGCGGGCTGCGCCGCTTTGACAAGCAAGGCGAGAATTTCTACGACCAGATCTCGGCGCTGCATAAATCCGTGCGCGGCAGCGATCCGGATGCGGCGCTGTACTGGTTTGCACGCATGCTCGACGGCGGCGTCGATCCGGCGTATCTCGCACGGCGCATCACGCGCATGGCGATCGAGGACATCGGTCTGGCCGATCCGCGAGCGCAGCGTCTGTGTCTCGACGGCTGGGACACTTTCGAGCGGCTCGGCAGTCCGGAAGGCGAACTCGCGCTCGCGGTCGCCGTCGTCTATCTCGCCTGCGCGCCGAAGAGCAATGCCGTTTACAGCGGCTACAAGGCAGCGCACGCGCTGGTGCAGGCAAGCGGCAGCCTCGAAGTGCCGCTGCATATCCGAAACGCACCGACCAAGCTGATGAAAGACCTTGGTTACGGCAAGGATTATCGCTACGACCACGATGAAGCCGGTGCGGTCGCCGCCGGGCAGCAGTTCCTGCCGGACAAGCTGATCGGCACCGAATTGTATGCGCCGGTCACGCGTGGCCTCGAAATCAAGATCGGCGAGCGGCTTGCGCAGTTGCGTGCCGCACGCAAGCGCTGATTTGTCTGAGCGGCAAGCCCTGCGCCGCGGCTAAAATGGCGGCTCCTCAAGTTTTCCGTCTCGATTCCGATGCTCGATCCCAAGTTTCTGCGCAGCCAGCCTGAAGTCGTCGCCGCCAAACTCGCGCGGCGTGGCTTTCATTTCGATCTTGCGCGCTTCACCGAACTCGAGGCGCGCCGCAAGCGCCTGCAGGGTGAAACCGAGCAGTTGCAGGCCGAGCGCAACAGCGGCAGCAAGCGCATCGGGCAGGCCAAGGCCAAGGGCGAAGACGCCTTGCCAATCCTCGCCGACATGGATCGCATCAAGACGCAGCTTGCCGATATCGAGGCGCAACTGGTTGCGCTGCAAGCTGAGTTCGACGGTTTTCTTGCCGGGCTGCCGAATACGCCGCATGACAGCGTGCCGGACGGCAAGGATGAAAACGACAACGTCGAGCTGCGACGTTGGGGTACGCCGCGGTCAGCGGCCGGCGCCAAGGATCACGCCGATCTGGGCGAGGCGCTCGGCCAGATGGATTTTGCAGCCGCCGCCAAGCTGACCGGTGCGCGGTTCACGGTTCTGCGCGGCGGGCTGGCGCGGATGCATCGCGCGCTGATCCAGTTCATGCTCGACGTGCATACGCGCGAGCATGGCTACGAAGAACTGTACGTGCCGTACATCGTCAACGAGGCCTCGCTGCGCGGTACCGGCCAGCTGCCGAAGTTCGGCGACGACCTGTTCACGCTTGAAGGCGAGCAGCGCTGGCGACTGATTCCGACCGCCGAAGTGCCGGTGACGAATCTGCTGCGCGATGAAATCCTCGATGCCGATACGCTGCCGAGAAAGTGGGTCGCGCACACGCCATGCTTCCGCGCCGAAGCCGGGTCAGCCGGTCGTGACACGCGCGGCATGATTCGCCAGCATCAATTCGAAAAGGTCGAACTCGTGCAGGCGACGCTGCCGGGAGATTCCTACGCGGTTCACGAGCAGCTGACCGCGCATGCCGAGGCGATCCTCAAGAAGCTCGATTTGCCGTATCGCGTCGTCGCCCTGTGTGCGGGCGACATGGGTGCGACCGCCGCCAAGACCTACGACATCGAAGTCTGGCTGCCAAGCCAGGACCGCTATCGCGAAATCTCTTCGTGCTCGAACTTCGAGGACTTCCAGGCGCGCCGCATGCTGGCACGCTACCGGACGCCGGAAATGAAGAAGCCGGAACTGCTGCACACGCTGAACGGTTCAGGCCTCGCCGTCGGTCGCACGCTGGTCGCGATCATCGAGAACTATCAGCAAGGCGACGGTTCGATCGCGATTCCGGACGTGTTGCGTCCGTATCTGCCGGGGCTGGAGAAAATCGCACGCTGATATCGGGCGGCATCGTGTAGGAGCGCCCCCGTGGGCGCGATCGGCGTGCACGATCTATCCCGCCGCCGGCATGGCCTGCTTCTGCAGGAAAGTGCGCCGTTTCGCGCCCGGTCATCGAGCGTCGCCGAGGCAAACGCCGAGCTGGGGTGAATCGGGAAGCGCAGTCGCCCCAGGAACGGCAGCACCGCACTGCGCTCGACGACCGGCCATGGATGGCCGGGCCGGGTGGATCAGGTGACGCGGTCACGCCATGGATGGCGACACTGGACTGCGCTCGACGGCTTCGCCGGCTTTGCATCGATACTGTTTAGACTTCCCGCATGATTCGCATTCTCCCCGATACCCTCGTCAACCAGATCGCCGCCGGCGAAGTCGTCGAGCGCCCCGCGGCTGTCGTCAAGGAACTGATCGAGAACAGCCTCGATGCTGATGCGCGTGCGATCGAGATCGAGATCGAGCAGGGCGGGGCGGCATTGATCCGCATTCGCGACGACGGCAAGGGCGTTGCACCGGAGCAGCTGGCACTGGCGCTGACACGGCACGCGACCAGCAAGATCGGCAGCTTCGATGATCTCGAACGGGTCGCGACACTGGGTTTTCGCGGCGAAGCCTTGCCAAGCATCCTGTCGGTTTCGCGGCTCAAGCTGGTCTCGCGTACCGGCGATGCCGCACACGCCTGGGAGCTTGGCGGTGCTGGCCAGATCGACGAGGCGACGCCACATCCGGCGGCGCACCCGTTTGGCACGACCATTGAAGTTCGTGATCTGTTTTTCAACACGCCGGCGCGCCGCAAATTCCTGAAGTCGGAAGCGACCGAATTTCGTCAGGTGCAGCAGGCTGTGTCGCGCGTCGCGTTATCGCGCTTCGATGTCGGTTTCGTCTTGCGCCACAACCGTCGCAGCATTTTTGATCTGGCACCGGCAGTTGGGGATGAAGGCCGGCTCGCGCGTCTGCGCCAGATTTGTGGCGACGAATTCGTCGCCCAGTCGGTGGCGATCGACGAGAGTCGGCTTGGTATGCGCCTGTCGGGCTGGATCGGTCTGCCGAGCTTCGCGCGTTCGCAGGCCGACCTGCAGTATGTGTACGTCAACGGCCGCCTGGTTCGCGATCGACTGCTCGCGTTTGCGCTGAAACGCGCGTTCGCCGACGTCATGCACTCGACACATCATCCGGCTTATGTCGTCTATCTCGAACTCGATCCGGCATCGGTCGACGTCAACGTCCATCCGCAGAAGACCGAAGTGCGATTCCGCGAAGCCAATCGCGTACACGATCTGCTGTTCGGTGCGGTGCATCAGCTATTGCGCCGGCTGCGCCCGGAGCCCGAGCACCACCACCAGGTACAACTCACAGCCGAGCCGATGTCCGCCGTGATGTCGGGTTACGTCGCGCCGGGTGGTGGGTCGGTTTCGATCTGGCGCCAGTCGGCACGACTCGATCTGCGTGAGCCGGCGG
>DATCXY010000089.1:0-5795 GCA_036570585.1 Solimonas sp.
GTTCCAGGTCGCACGACGCTTCAACTATCAGGTGCAGCCGCAGCTGGTGCTGTTGCAGAAAACCTTGTTGCAGATCGAGGGCCTCGGCCGGCAACTCAATCCGGATCTCGATCTGTGGAAGACCGCCAAGCCGATCATGGAGCAATGGATGCGCTCGCGGCTTGGCCCGGCGGCGACGCTGGAACGCATGCGCGCGCATGCGCCATCGCTGGCGGAGTCTTTGCCGGAGATTGCGCAGCACGCATTGCAGCAGCTGCGACGCGGCGAAGGTTTCGGCCACAGCCGGCGTGAACTCAATGCGCTGCGTGACGAGATCCGCGCGGCCAATCGGCGCACCTTGCTGATGCTGGTCGCGCTGGGGTTTGCGGCAATCGCCGCGACCGCATGGTTGAGCGATCGCGGGCCACCACTGCTCGGCGCGCACGGGCTGGGCGTCGCGGCGACGCTTGCAGCGCTAGTTTTCGCGTGGCGTGCGCTGCGGCGTTCCTGACGCGGCGATCGTGTTGCCGCTGCCCGCAAGGAGCTGCTCGCTGAGGCGTAAACGTACCGGCATCAGATACGGCCGTGTTTCATAACGGGCAATCAGCTGCGACGGTGCCAGCAGGACGATGCCCTGTGCGGCCAGCGCCGGAATTCGCGCGCGCAATACGGCAAGTGTGCTGCGATGCGGATGTCCGATCGCCAACGCGGCGCCATGCCGCTGCGCCTGTCGCAGCAGTTCGTCGAACTGTGCGTTGATTGCTGCGGGCTCCGGGTTGTTATCGAGAAACACCCGTCGTCGCGTTGCCGGCAGACCGTGCGCGCGGGCAATCGGATAGGCCACGCTGCGCGCACTTGTATAGCTGTCGATGAAATAGCCGACGCGATGCGCGACCAGTTGTCCCATCAGCCAGTGCATGGCGGCACGGCTCGATGTCGTGAGGCTGCCTTCATGATTGTTGACGCCGTCCAGATGCGGCACCGACGCCAGCAGCCGAGACAGCGCTGCGTCACGGACCGGATCGGACGCACTGGTGACCAGCGTCAGCGGATGTGGTTTGGCGGCGATCGGCTGCAGCGGCAGATGCAGCAGAACTTCCTTGCCGGCGGCATGCGCAGCGTCGGCATAGCGGCGCGTGTACGGTGATTCCGGCAGAAATGCGCAAGCCACCGGACCGGGCAGCTCGGTCGCCATGCGTGTCTCGACGGGACGATCACCGAGATCGTCGATGACGATCGCGATCGCGACCGGCGCGGCTGCCCGGACGGGTAGCGACGCGATCGTCAGCACCATAGCGGCGAGCAGTCTCCCCCGACTGCGGATGCGCATGGCCTTTCGCGTCAGTGACGTGTCAGCGTGAGGCTGCGCAGGATGTTCGAGGCTTCATACAGACCGTAGTCGCTTTCGGCTAATGCGCGCGCTTCCTTGGCCTGTTTTTCGCGTTCAGCCTGCGCCTTCTCGAGTTCTTCCTTGGTGGTCTTGTCGTCCTTGTTGACGAGACTGCCCTTGAGGTCGGCTTCGGTAATGGGCTCGAACGCCGGCGTGTCGCCGTCATCGGCCTTGGCGATCTTCAGCGACTGGATCGGCACGTCCGGAATGATGCCTTCGGCCTGGATCGAACGGCCGGACGGCGTGTAGTAGCGCGCGGTGGTGATCTTGATCGCGCCATCATTCGACAGCGGCAGGATGGTCTGCACCGAACCCTTGCCGAACGAGCGTGAGCCAACCAGCACTGCGCGATGCTGATCCTGCAATGCACCGGCGACAATCTCCGAGGCCGAAGCCGAGCCGCCATTGATCATCACCACCATCGGCGCGCCCTTGAGGATGTCACCCGCCGTCGCATCGAACGCGCGCTGCTCACCTGGATTGCGGCCCTTGATCGTGACGATCGGCCCCTGCGTCAGGAATGCGTCACCGACTTTGACCGCCGCGTCGAGCACGCCGCCCGGGTTGTTGCGCAGATCGAGAATCATGCCTTTGATCTCGCCCTTGCTGTCTTTTTGAAGCTGGGCGAACACCTTGTCCAGCGATGCGCCGGTCTCGGTCGTGAAGCTGCTGATGCGCAGGTAGGCGAGCCCGTTGTCGAGCATGCGGCCGCGCACGCTTTTGACGGAGATCGTCTCGCGCGTCAGGTCGACCACGCGCGGTGCGGTATCGCCTTCGCGGACGATGGTCAGTTTGATCTTGGTGCCGGGTTCGCCACGCATCTTGTCGACCGCGTCAGACAGCGATAAACCTTTGACCGGCGTATCGTCGAGCTTGACGATCAGATCGCCCGGCTTGATCCCGGCCTTGGCGGCCGGCGTGTCGTCGATCGGTGAAACCACGCGCACGAAACCATCCTGCATCTGCACTTCGATGCCGAGTCCGCCGAACTTGCCCGTCGTGATGACGTTCATGTCCTTGAACTCGTCCTCGTCCAGATAGGCCGAGTGCGGGTCGAGGCCGGCGAGCATGCCGCGCACCGCATTTTCGATCAGCGTCTTGTCTTCGACCGGCCCCACGTAATCCGGCTTCACGCGATTCAGGAGCTCGACGATGGTCTGCAGATCCTTGAAGTTCAAGGTTTCCGCAGTCGGCTTGGTTGCCTTGTCGGCGAGTACGCCCTGGGTCAGTGTGATGGAGGCACCAATGAGGGCGCCGACGGCCAGCGCCAGCGGAACGCGATAAGAACGGGGCATTTTTTGGAGTCGGACGCGGATAAGTGACGGCAAGATAGCAAGGCTGGGACTGCGCATCAAAGCGCGGGTTCCCTCATCTGCATCATGCCACGGCATTTCAATGGGCCAGCCAGCGATCCGGGTCGATCGCGTCGGCACCCTTGCGGATCTCGAAATAGACGCCGGACTGCTCGTAACCACCGGTTGCACCGGCGTCGGCGATGGTCTGGCCGGCGCGCACGCTATCGCCAAGCTGCACGTCGGCGGTCTGGCAGTGCCCGTACAGGGTGAAGTAACCGCCATCGTGCTCGATCAGCACGATCAGGCCATAGCGGTGCATCCAGCCAACGTAGACGATGCGGCCCTGCGCCACCGCCTGGATCGGCGCGCCTTCGCGAGCAGCGATCCAGTGGCCGTTCCAGCGCAGCCGGCCACCGGCCTTGGCCTCGCCGTATTGCGCGAGCAGCGCGCCGCGCACTGGCCATGGCAGCTTGCCCTTCAGCGAGGTGAACGGCTTGTCGCTGGGCGAGACGTTCGGCGGCAGGTCAGCCAGCGTTTTCTTCAGCGATTCGATCAGCTGGCGGATGCTACGTTCGTCGTCCTTGAGTTGCGCGAGGTTGTCACTCTCGCCGGATAGTCGTGACTTGAGCTTGACGAGTACATCGCCGCGCTGTGCATGCTGATCCTTGAGATCGGACAGCGCCTGCTCCTGCTCCTCGCGCAACTGCTCGAGTTGCGCCTGCTGGGCCTGCAGGCGGTCGCCGAGCTCGTCGAGTTCCTGCGCGCGGCTGCGGATCGACTCGATAGCCGCAAGTTGCGCGCGCTGCAGATAGCCGTAATACGTCAGCATCCGGCCGACTGTCTGGGCGTTGTCGACGTTGAGCAATAGCTGCGTCTCGCCTTGCCGTCCCAGCACATACGCCGCGCGGACCTGGCGCGCCAATCCGACGCGGCGCGCATCGAGCGCGGCCTGTGCTTCCTTCTGGTCGGCCTGCGTCTGGCGGATCTTGCGCTGCTGGTCGTCGAGCTTGCGCCGGGTCGCACGGATCGTGTGTCGGGCCTTGGCGATCTTGCGTTCGACCGTCTGCATCTCGCGTGCCAGTGCGTCGTGTTCATTCTGGTCGGCCTCGATCTTCTGCTGCAACTCACTGATCCGCGAGCGAACCTCGGCGAGCGCCTTTTGCCTGTCGGTGATGCGGTCGGCCGCGGCGTGCGCGGCCCCCGCCGCGAACAGGGCAATCAGCAAGGCGACGAACAGGGAGTGACGACGGAACATGCGATAATGCTAGCCGTTTGTTTCCTCGATTTTCTGCTTTTTCTCGCCGGTTTGACGCTCAATGTCCCAGTATCTCGAATTCTTCCAGTCGCATCTCGTATTGTTCATCGCGCTCGCCGTGGTGCTCGCGCTGTTCATTGCCAATGAAGTGCACGGCAATATGACCGGCGGCAAGCGCTTGTCGGCGGCCGAAGCGGTGCGCATGATCAATGATCGTGATCCGCTGGTGGTCGACATCCGCCCGCAAGCCGAGTTCAAGCGTGGCCATCTGCTTGGTGCTTTTCACGCGCCGGCCAGCAAGTTCGATGACTACATCGGCCAGATCACGCGCGACAAGACGCGGCCGGTGATCGTCTATTGCGCGCTGGGCGCGAGCAGCGGGACGATTGTCGAGAAGTTGCGCAACAGTGGTCTGGCCGAGGTTTATCCGCTGCGCGGCGGCATCAATGCCTGGACGATGGCGGACCTGCCGGTGACCAGTAAATGAAAAAAGTATTGATGTACACCACGCGGTTTTGTCCGTACTGCGTGATGGCCAAACGGTTGTTGAGCGTAAAGGGTGCCAGCGTCGAGGAAGTACGCGTCGACGAAGATTTCGTGCGACGTGACGAGATGATGCAGCGCACCGGGCGACGCACGGTGCCGCAGATCTTTGTCGGCGACACGCATGTAGGGGGGTGCGACGACTTGCAGGCGCTGGAGCGCGCCGGCAAGCTCGACGCCTTGTTGCAGGACTAACGAAAGTTCACGAGTAAATTCTTGTCATGACCGATACCGAAACACCCGAAGCCCCGGCGGCGGCCGGCAACGAAGCCGCGCAGCGTCAGGTGCTGCTGCAGAAAATCTATGTCAAGGACGCGTCGCTGGAAGTGCCGCTCGCGCCGGAGATCTTCACGCGTCAGTGGCAACCGCAGATGGACGTGCAGGTCAATACTGAAGCCAAGGCGCTTGAGGCGGATTCGCTGCAGGTGGTCCTGTCGGTCACGGTCACGGCCAAGCTCGGCGAAGACGTCGCCTTCCTCGTCGAAGCGCATCAGGCTGGCATCTTCACGGTGCGTGGTTTCACGCAAAACGAAGAGCGCGCCGCCATTGCCGCCGCGTACTGCCCGAATCTGCTGTTCCCGTTCGTGCGCGAGACGATTGCCGATCTGGTGCAGCGCGCGGGCTTTCCGCAATTGCTGTTGCAGCCGATCAATTTCGACGCGCTCTACCTCGAGCATCTGCAGCGTGTCCGCGCGCAGGCTGCCGAAGGCGCCGCACCGGCGGGCAGCACCGTCAACTGACGAAAGGCGGCGGCGGTTCGGTACCGCCGCCTTCTTCTTGTTTTCCGCGAGGCGAAGAGATCGAACGATGACGAATGCGACAGCCGTCATCGGTGCCGGATCATTCGGTACCGCACTGGCCATTCAGCTCGCGCGGCGCGGTTCGCCGACCCTGCTGTGGGGTCGCGATGCGGAAAAACTGGCGTCGATGCAGGCCGCGCGTGAGAACACGCAATACCTGCCGGGCTGTCATTTTCCGATCAAGCTGCACGCGGGTGCCGATCTCGCCGCCGCCGTTCGCGATGCCGACGATCTGTTGATCGCAACGCCTTCGCACGTGTTGCGCACGACGCTCGAACAACTCAAGCCGCTGCTGCGCGAAGGGCAGGGGCTGATTGCCGCGTGCAAGGGATTGGAGCCGAAAAGCGGCAAGCTCGTCCATGAAGTGATCGAGGAAGTGCTCGGCCATCGACATCCGTTCGGCGTGCTGTCCGGCCCGACTTTCGCCAAGGAACTTGGCATCGGTCTACCGACGGCGGTGACGATTGCATCAGCCGACGAATCGTTCGCCGAAAAATTCGCACACCTGTTGCATGGCGATGGCTTTCGCGCGT
>DATCXY010000090.1:0-15368 GCA_036570585.1 Solimonas sp.
CTGGCACTCCAAAATGGCTCACCCAAAGTTGATCTTGGCTTCGAGATTGGTACGGGAATCAGCGTTGGACAGCGCCTCTTCGAGCGAAATCACTTTCTCGCGATAGAGCTTCAGCAGCGACTGATCAAAGGTCTGCATGCCGCTGTCCGACGACTGATCCATCGCATCGCGGATCTCGTCGATGCGCTGATGCAGGATCAGATCGGAAATGAACGGCGTGTTGACCATGACCTCGATCGCCGCGCAGCGCTTGCCGTCGTTCTGGCGCACGAGGCGTTGCGAGACGATCGCGCGCAGCGTCAGTGAAAGGTCCATGTAGAGCTGCTCGCGCAGACTGTCCGGATAAAGATTCACGATGCGTTGCAGTGCTTGATAGGCATTGTTGGCATGCAGTGTCGAGATCGCAAGATGACCGGTGTTGGCAAGCTGGATGCAGGCATCCATCGTCTCGCGCGTTCTGACTTCGCCGACCAGAATCACGTCAGGCGCTTCGCGCAACGAGCTTTTCAGCGCGCGCTCGTAGCTGACGGTGTCCTGCCCGACTTCGCGCTGGTTGATGATGCTGCGCTGGTTCGGGTGGATGAATTCGATCGGATCCTCGATCGTCAGAATGTGCCCGGACTGATGTTCGTTGCGATGATTGATCATCGCCGCCAGCGTTGTGGACTTGCCGGAGCCCGTCGCACCGACCATCAGGATCAGGCCGCGCTTCTGCAGGATCATGTTTTTGAGGCCGGGCGGCATACCGTACAGCTCGTCGAGCCGCGGCACCTGCGCGCGCACGTAGCGCATCACCATGCCGAGCGCACCGCGCTGGTGGAAGACATTGACGCGGAAGCGGCCGAGACCGCCGGCTTCCGTTGCCAGATCGATTTCCAGATGCTGTTGCAAATGTTCCTGCTGATCGTCGGTCAGGATGCTGTACGCCAGCTCCTTGATGAACTCACGCGTCAGCGATGTCTTGCCGATCGGATGCAGCTCGCCCTCGATCTTGATCTGTGCGGGCGCGTTGGCGGTGAAGAACAGATCGGAGCCGTTCTGTTCAACGCAGAGCTTGAGGTACGGCAGGATTTTCAGCATGCGATTTCTTCCGTCAGCACGACTCAGCGCTTGATGACGGTTGCAGCGTCGTCTTCACGCATGCGCATGCTCTTGACACCGGCGTCTTCGAGCAGGTTTTCGCGCGCACGCGTCGATTCGAGTTTGACGCGCAGGCGCAGCTCATTCTGTGAATCGGCATTGCGCACGGCTTCGTCGTAGCTGATCAGACCATCCTCGAACAGCTGGAACAGATATTGGTCGAAAGTGATCATGCCCTGCTCGTTGGAGCGCGCCATCACTTCCTTGATGCCGGCGACCTCGCCCTTGAAGATCATGTCCGAGACCAGTGGCGAATTGATCATGATCTCCATCGCCGCCGCGCGGCCGCCGCCTTCCTTGCGTACCAGGCGCTGCGAAATGATCGCCTTGAGATTCAACGACAGGTCCATCAACAGCTGTTCGCGCTTTTCTTCGGGAAAGAAGTTGATGACGCGATCAAGCGCCTGGTTTGCCGAGTTGGCGTGCAGCGTTGCCAGCACCAGGTGTCCGGTTTCAGAGAAGTTGACTGCGTATTCCATACCCTCGCGGGTGCGGATTTCGCCGATCAGGATCACGTCCGGGGCCTGGCGCAAGGTGTTCTTCAGCGCGTTGTCCCACGAGAACGTGTCGGTGCCGACCTCGCGCTGCGTCACCATGCAGCCCAGGTGCGGATGCACGTATTCGATCGGGTCTTCGATCGTGACGATATGGCCGCGCGAATTCTGGTTGCGGTAGCCGAGCATCGCCGCGAGCGACGTCGACTTGCCGGAGCCGGTCGCGCCGACCATCAGCACCAGACCGCGCTTCTCCATGACGATGTTCGACAGCTGCTGCGGCAAGCCCAATTGCTCAAAAGTCGGGATGTCGGTCGTGATCGTGCGCAGCACACCACCGACACGACCTTGCTGGACGAAGGCGTTGACGCGAAAGCGGCCGATGCCCGGCGGTGAGATCGCGAAATTGCACTCGTTGGTCGCCTCGAAATCCTTGATCTGCCGGTCGTTCATCAACGAGCGGATGATCAGCGCCGAGGCTTCCGCCGGCAGCGGTTTTTCCATCACCGGCGTCATCTGCCCATCAAGCTTGATCGCCGGTGGAAACCCGGCTGAAATAAAAAGGTCCGATGCCCCTTTCTGCTTCATCATCGTCAGCAGCTGCTGCACGAGTTTGACGGCTTGTTCGCGGTCCATGTTCTTGCCTGTTCGTGCCGCGTCAGTTGATGGAGAAGCTACGCGGATCGGCCGACTTCATGCGTGCTTCCTCGACCGTGGTCATCCCCTTCTTGACCATTTCCTTCAAGCACTGGTCGAGTGTCTGCATGCCTTCCTTGCCGCCAGTCTGGATCGACGAATACATCTGCGCAATCTTGTTCTCGCGAATCAGATTCCGGATTGCTGGCGTGCCGATCATGATTTCGTGCGCGGCGACGCGGCCGCCGCCGCGCTTCTTCATCAGCGTCTGCGAAATGACGGCGCGCAGCGACTCCGACAGCATCGCACGCACCATGTCTTTTTCCGCCGCAGGAAACACATCGACGACGCGGTCGATGGTCTTGGCCGCCGACGAGGTGTGCAGCGTGCCGAACACCAGATGTCCGGTCTCGGCTGCAGTCAGCGCGAGGCGGATCGTTTCGAGGTCGCGCATTTCACCGACGAGGATGACGTCCGGGTCCTCACGCAGCGCCGAGCGCAGCGCCTCGTTGAAACCGAGCGTGTCGCGGTGAACTTCGCGCTGGTTGATCAGACACTTCTTCGGCTGATGGACGAACTCGATCGGGTCCTCGACCGTCAGGATATGCCCGTATTCGTTCTCGTTGATGTGATTGACCATCGCCGCCAGTGTCGTCGACTTGCCGGAGCCGGTCGGCCCGGTGACCAACACGATGCCGCGCGGGATTTCGGAAATGTCCTTGAAGATCGCCGGACACTTCAAGTCTTCCAGCGACAGTATTTTCGATGGAATCGTACGGAACACCGCAGCCGCGCCGCGCGAGGTGTTGAACGCATTGACACGAAAGCGCGCGAGTCCCGGGATTTCGAACGAGAAATCGGTTTCGAGGAATTCATCCCATGCCTTGCGCTGCTTGTCGTTCATGATGTCGTAGACCATGTCATGAACATTCTTGTGTTCGAGCGCCGGCAGGTTGATGCGCTTGACGTCGCCATCGACGCGAATCATCGGTTCTACGCCGGCCGACAGATGAAGATCGGACGCGCCCTGCTTGACGCTGAACGTCAATAACTGCGCGATATCCATGAAAGCGCCCCCAAGCGAAGATACGATGAGCGGGTGTCCAATGTCGGCCTGGCCGACGACCCAATATCCCATGGACGTTATCGGCAATTCCAACCGCAAGCAACATGGCTGACATCTATACCCGGCTTGCCGCCGTTCGCCAGCGCATCGCAGATGGAGCGCAGGCCGCTGCTCGCGCCGAAGATTCCGTGCACCTGCTCGCGGTCAGCAAAACCTTCGGCGCCGCAGCAGTGCGTGCCGCATACGCCGCCGGCCAGCACGATTTCGGCGAAAACTATCTGCAGGAAGCGCTCGAAAAACGGGCTGCGCTCGCCGATCTGCCGCTGATCTGGCATTTCATTGGGCCACTGCAATCCAACAAGACGCGCGCGATCGCCGAAAACTTTGACTGGGTGCACAGCGTCGATCGCATCCGGATCGCAACGCGCCTGGGCGAACAGCGCCCGGCGCAGCTGATGCCACTACAGGTCTGTGTGCAGGTCAACATTTCCGGTGAAGTCAGCAAATCCGGCTGCGCGCCAGCCGACGCCGCCGCGCTGTGCGACGCAATCGCGGCGCAACCGGGACTGAACCTGCGTGGCCTGATGACGATTCCCGCGCCCGGCCCCGACCACGAAGTGCGCGCGGCGTTTCGCACGCTGCGCGAGCTCTACGAATCGCTGCGGCGTCAAGGCCACGAACTCGATACGCTTTCGATCGGCATGTCGGATGACCTCGAAACCGCGATCGCCGAAGGTTCAACCCTCGTCCGCGTCGGCAGCGCGATCTTTGGGTCGCGGCCCGCGCGCTAATCCGAGCGCCTTGAATGGCGCTTGGATGCGGGCCGCGACGCTTGCCGCTGACGTATGCGCCCTTCAGACTCTCGCCCATGAACCCCCAAGACCTCGCCAAACGCCAAGCCGCCGAAGCCGCCCTCGCCTACGTCGAACCGGGCGAAGTCCTCGGTGTCGGCACCGGATCGACCGTCAATCTGTTCATTGACCTGCTCGCCGAAAAGCGCCTGGTGCATGACATCAAGGGTGCGGTTTCGTCGTCGAATGCCAGCAGCGAACGGCTGAAGAAGATCGGCATTCCGGTGTTTGATCTCAACGCAACCGGCGAGCTTTCGATCTACGTTGATGGTGCCGACGAAGCCAATCCGCAGTTGCAGCTGATCAAGGGCGGCGGCGCAGCGCTGACGCGCGAAAAGATCGTCGCCGCAGCGAGCCGCAAGTTTGTCTGCATTGCGGATCAGTCCAAGCAAGTCGACGTCCTCGGCAAATTCCCGCTGCCGGTTGAAGTGATTCCGATGGCGCAGTCCTATGTCGGTCGCCAGCTGGTCAAGCTCGGCGGCAAACCGAAGCTGCGCGAGGGCATCATCACCGACAACGGCAATGTCATCATCGATGTCCACGGCCTGTCGATCGTCGATCCGGTCACGCTGGAAACGCAGATCAACCTGATCACCGGTGTCGTCTGTGTCGGCCTGTTCGCACGCCGCGGTGCCGATGTGCTGATTCTCGGCACACCGGATGGGGCGCGTACGATCCTGCCCTGACCGAAATCGCGTCAAAAAAGGCCGCGCATTGCAGCGCGGCCTTTTCATGCAGCTGTCGCTGCAAATACCCTCAATGCACCTTGCGCGATTTACCGGCACGGTGTTCAGCCGACTTCTGCGGCCGACCACCCCCGTAATGCCCGCTACCACTGCGCGACTGCGGGCCATAAACCTTCTGCGGCTGTTCGCGCTTCGGCTTGGCTGAAGACTTCTTGTCACTCATCGATGTGCGCTCCCGCCCCGAGGACCGCCACGACCCCGCCGCGCGCCATTGCCGGCAGGCCGCGCCGCTGATCGGCGATCGCTGTTGTGGCCGCCATTGTGCGACACGTGATTGCCATTGACATCACCGTGTTCGTCGCGCGGTACAGCGGCGCGCGGCGCTTGCGGACCGGGGCCTCGCACGCCATTGGAGCGACCATTGGCACCGCTGCCATTTGTCGCACTGCGATGTTGGCCGCCAGCGCCGCCGCCATTGCTGGCGCGGCGCTGACCCTGATCCTGACGTCCACCACCATGACCCTGACGGCGGCCCTGCGGCTGGCGCGGCGGACGCTCGTCGCTCGGATCGGCCGCTGATGAACCCGTGCCGGCCTCGAAGCCGTCGACCTGGAACGTCGCCAGCGGCTTGCCAAGCAATTTCTCGATCCCGCGCAGATCACCACGCTCGTCATTGCAGACCAGCGAGAACGCTTCGCCGACATTGCCGGCGCGGCCGGTGCGACCGATGCGATGCACGTAATCTTCCGGCACGTTCGGCAGCTCGAAGTTCACGACGTGCGGCAACTGGTCGATATCGAGGCCACGAGCGGCGATGTCGGTTGCGACCAGCATGCGGATTTCGTTGGCCTTGAACTGCGCGAGCGCCTTGGTGCGCGCACTCTGGCTCTTGTTGCCGTGCAGCGCGGCAGCGCCGATGCCGGCCTTTTCGAGCTTCTCGACCAGACGGTTGGCGCCATGCTTGGTGCGCGTGAACACCAGCGTCTGCTTCCAGTCGTAGCCCTTCGCCAGATGGATCAGCAGATCGGACTTGCGGCTCTTGTCGACGAACAGCACACGCTGATCGACGGTCGCGACCGCCGAATTGCGCGGCGCGATATCGATCGTCACCGGCTTGTTGAGCAGGCCTTCGGCGAGCTTGCGGATGTCCGGCGAGAACGTCGCCGAGAACATCAGGTTCTGGCGCTGCTTGGGCAGCAGCGCGATCACGCGGCGGATATCGTGAATGAAGCCCATGTCGAGCATGCGGTCGGCTTCGTCGAGGATCAGCGTCTCGATCTGCGAAAGATCGACGGTGCGCTGGCCAACATGGTCAAGCAAGCGGCCCGGCGTGGCGACGACAATCTCGGCGCCCTGCGACAGCTGCTGGATCTGCGGCGTGATGCCGACGCCGCCAAAGATCAGGACGGTGCGCATATGCGGCAGATGCTTGCCGTAGGTGCGCACACTTTCCTGAACCTGTGCCGCGAGTTCACGCGTCGGCACCAGCACCAGCGCACGAACCTGCTTGCGCGCCGGCTTGTTGCCGCTGGTATGCAGGCGCTGCAGCAATGGCAACGTGAACGCGGCGGTCTTGCCGGTACCGGTTTGCGCGGCGGCGAGCAGATCGTGGCCCTTGAGGATTTCCGGGATCGCCTTGGCCTGGATCGGCGTTGGTTCGGTGTAACCCTCGTCGGCAACAGCACGCGTGAGCTCGGTCGCGAGGCCGAGGCCCGCGAAAATTGAAACGTCAGACATGAAAACTCCTGAACGCCTGCAGCGCGGATTGCTCCGCCGGACCGGTTCAGGTCGTGCGTTGATGAGGAGACGCCGCAGCAACTGCGGTCGGGCTCGGAGTGGATCGGACTCGGCTGGATCAGCCGCAAGCCGTATGCGTCAACCGGTGGACGCCTCACAAGCGGGGCGCAGTATAGCGGCGCGCGGCACTTTCACCTAATCTGTCGCCGCATCACACGCAAATCGCGTGCCGCCCCAGCCACACTCCAGAACATCCAAGGACAGGCCCCCGATGAAAAAACTGCTCGCCCTCGCCGCCCTCGCCAGCCTTGCGGCCGCCCCCGTTCATGCCGACACCTGGAAAGACCTCAAGAACAGCGCCAAACAGCAGGCGTCCGACCGGGCTGCCGAGCAGATGGGCATTGCCACGCCGGCACCGGCCAATGCCAAGGTCTACTTCATCGAACCCAAAGATGGCGCAACGGTCACTTCGCCGGTCAAAGTCGTGTTCGGCTTGTCCGGTGCCGGCGTCTCGCCGGCCGGCGTCAACAAGGAAGATACCGGCCACCACCACCTGCTGATCGACAGCCCTGCCGTCGACTACACGCAGCCGTTGCCGGCAAGCGCACAGGTCAAGCATTTCGGCGGCGGCCAGACCGAAACCATGCTGGACCTGAAGCCGGGCAAGCACACCCTGCAGCTGGTGTTCGCCGACTGGAAGCATCAGCCGTTCAATCCGTCCGTTCAGTCGGACAAGATCACAATCACGGTCAAATGATGTCAGCGCCACTGCGCCGCGCGATGCCGGTGCAGCGGCTGCATAAGAGCACCGGATCGGCGCCATCGCATTCCGGCGCCGGCGCGCCGGTGCGATGCCGTGACGCCAATTTTCTGTCCTTCTACGCGCACGCATGACGATCGTTTGAGCATGAAATCTTCGCTGGGTCTGCGTTTCGGGCAATCGCTGACGATGACACCGGCACTGCAGCAGGCAATCCGCCTGTTACAGCTGTCGAGCCTCGACCTGCAGCAGGAAATCGAGCAGGCGCTGGAATCGAACATCCTGCTGGAGCGCGAGGATGGCAACGATCCCATGGAAGTCGAGGTCGAGGTCGGAGCCGAAGCCGAAGCCGCCAGCGATGCCATCGCCATCGTGGAGCAGGCCGCGGGCGACCCGCAAAGCCTGGAACTGCGCGAGGACGGCGATGTGCCGGCGGAAATGCCGGTCGACGCCGATTGGAGCGATGTCTTCGATGATCTGTCGACCGGCAGCAAAAGCAACGCCGACAGCGACGAACTGCGCGATTTCATGGACGCCAACCTGCAAGGCAGCAGGAGCTTGCATGATCACCTGATCGAACAAGCGCAGATGGCCCCGTTTTCGGAGCGCGAGGCGGCGGTCGCCGAATATCTGATCGATTCGATCAACGACGACGGATATCTGGCGGACTGGCCGGAACTGTCGGCACGCCTGCTGCAGGAATTCGAGCTGACGGTCGACGATCTGGAAACGATCGTGCTCAAAATCCAGGACTTCGACCCAATCGGCGTGGCCGCGCGTGATCTTGGCGAATGCCTGCGCCTGCAACTCGAAGTAATGTCTTCGCGCACGCCCGCCATCAACACCGCGCTGACGCTGATCGGCGAACAATGGCTGCCGTTGCTCGGTCGTCGCGACGTCGCAACGCTTGCGCGCTCATGCGGCGTGGCCGTGGCCGAAGTGGAAGTCGCGCTGGCCTTGATCCGCAGCTTGCAGCCGCATCCTGGCCGGCCATTCCAGGCGCACGAATCGGACTACATCACGCCGGATGTGTTTGTTTCCAGAAAGAATGGTCGCTGGACCGTCGGCCTGAACCCGGAACACGCGCCCAAGCTGCGACTGAACAGCCGCTACCAGGGCATGATCCGGCGCGCCGACAACTCCCGAGATCAGGTCGTGCTCAAGCAGCATCTGCAGGAAGCACGGTACTTTCTGAACAGTCTGGAAGCCCGCAATGAAACTCTTCTGCGCGTTGCGCAGTCCATAGTTGAAGAGCAACGAGCTTTCCTTGATTATGGACCCGAAGCGATGCGCCCGACGGTCTTGCGCGACATCGCCGAACAGCTGGGCATACATGAATCGACCGTATCGCGCGCCACAGCAAACAAATACATGCTCACGCCCCGTGGGCTGTACGAACTCAAATTTTTCTTCTCCAGCCATGTGCAGACCACCAGTGGTGGCGTCTGCTCGGCAACCGCGATCCAGGCCATGATCAAACGCATGATCACGGGCGAGAACGCGTCGCGCCCGCTGTCCGACGCGACACTGTCGGAACTGCTTTTGAAGGAAGGCATACAGGTTGCAAGGAGAACCGTTGCCAAATACCGCGAAGGCCTGGGCATACCACCCTCGCACGAGCGAAAGCCGCTGGCCTGACCGGCCGGTATCCGCTGCACGTCCAAGAAGCCGTAGAGGCAGATAGGAGCGAATCGATGAACCTGAAGATCTCTGGTCACCATGTCGATGTCACCGACCCGATGCGCGAATACGTACTCACCAAACTGAAGCGGATCGAACGTCATTTCGATCATCTGATTTCAGCCGAGGTCATCCTCTCCGTGGAGAAGCTGAACCACCGTGCCGAAGCCACGATCCACGCCAGCGGCGCGGATCTGCATGCCGAGGCCACGCTAGAGGACATGTACGCTGCGATCGACCTGATGATCGACAAGCTTGACCAGCAGACGCGCCGACACAAGGAGAAGATCCGCGACCACCATCCGCGCGAAGCACACAAGCGCATGGCGGTTGAGTAGAATCGCGGTTCAAGGCCCGGCCCCGCCGTGGGCCGGGCCTTTTTTATTGGCGTTATCAGCGCCCCGTTGTTGCGACGCGAGGCGGCAGACCGTAACGAGGAATCCCCAGAACATGAAAATCGCCGAGATCCTGTCCGCGGACCGCGTCAGCCAGGGGCATACCTTCACCAGCAAGAAGAAGGCGCTTGAGGAGCTGTCGCAACTGCTGGCACGCGCCGGCGACCTCGATGCCGGCGATATCCTTGGCAGCCTCTCGGCACGCGAAAAGCTCGGCAGTACCGGCCTGGGTCACGGCGTGGCGATTCCGCATGGCCGCATGGCCGGCGTCGACGACAGCATCGGCGCGTTCATACGCCTTCGGCATCCGCTCGACTACGACGCCCATGACGGTCACCCGGTCGACTTGATCTTTGGCTTGCTGGTGCCGCAAGGCGCCACCGAAGCGCATCTCAAACATCTGGCGGCAATCGCCGAAATGTTTTCCGACGAAACTTTCTGCAAGGCGGCGCGCTCGGTGAGCGATGATGCCGCGCTGTTCAAGCTGATCAGCGACTACCAGCCGGCCTGAGCGCCCGATTCCGGCGGATCATCGATGCCGGACACAACTCCCTCTCTGACGTTGCACGGCGTATTCATGCGCGTGCATGAGACCGGCGTATTGCTGACTGGCGCCAGCGGCGTCGGCAAAAGCGAACTGGCGCTGGAGTTGTTGGCACGTGGTCATCAGCTGATCGCCGACGATGCTGTCGATGTCTCGCGCCGCCGCCGTTTCATCATCGGCCGCGCACCGCGTCTGCTGCGCGGCTTCCTCGAAGCGCGCAGCCTGGGCATTCTCAATATCGTGCAGTTGTACGGCGCGCACAGCATCGCCAGCCATTGCAAGCTTGATCTGGTGCTGCGACTCGAGGCGCCGCGCGTGGTCCGGGACAGCGGCATGGAACGGCTCGGCGGTCGGCGCAGCCGCGCGCAGATCCTCGGCGTCGAACTGCCGCAGATCACGATCCCGATTCGTCTCGGGCATAATCTTGCAGTATTGGTTGAAGCCGCATGCCGCGATCTGCAGCTGCGCAATCGCGGCTACTGCGCCGATGATGACCTGATCGAGCGTCAGGCCCGTGAGATCCGCAAGCACGAACTGCGCGAAGACCGAGAAGACGACACGCCGTGAACCGCGCCGCCTACACTGCCGCTGCAAACCGCCCATGAAGCTGATCTTCGTCAGCGGCCTGTCCGGTGCCGGAAAGACCGTCGCGCTCAAGCAGTACGAGGATATCGGTTACTACTGCATCGACAATCTGCCCCTGCAATTGATCGGCCCATTCATCCGCCGCGCGCTGCGGCGCAGCGACGGTCGCTACGAGAAGCTGGCGATCGGCATCGATGCACGCGAAACCGCGCCGGAAATTGCCCGCTTTCCGAAATACCTCGAATCGCTGCGCTCGCAGGATCTCGAAGTCCACGTGCTGTTCCTGCGCGCCGACGATTCGATACTGTTGCAGCGCTATTCCGAAACCCGCCGCCGCCACCCGCTTGCACAGGGCGACATCGGGCTCAGCGAAGCAATCCGGATCGAACGGCAGTTGCTCGCGCCAATCGCCAATGCCGCCGATGCCACGATCGACACCTCGCGCAAGAATCTGCATGCGCTGCGTGAGGAAATCCAGGGACTCGGCGGTGCCGGCCGGCTGTCGCTGATGTTCATGTCATTCGGTTTCAAGAATGGCGTCCCGGAAGACGCCGACTTCGTGTTCGACGTTCGCGCGATCCCGAATCCGCACTGGCAGCCGGAGCTGCGCAAACTCACCGGTCGTGATGACGAGGTCGTGCAATGGATCGAGCAGCAGCCGATCGCCGCCCAGCTGCTCGCCGACGTACGAGGCTTTCTCGAACGCTGGCTACCGGAATACCAGAAGCATGATCGCGCCTATCTGACGGTCGCGATCGGATGCACCGGCGGCCAACATCGCAGCGTCTATTTCGTCGAACAGCTCGGCGCCGCATTTCACGACCACTTCGAGAACCTGACCATCCGGCATCGCGAACTGTGGTCGCCGTCACCCGCGCCCGCGCATCGCACATGACACCGCCTTGTCGCAGACACCGCCGGCAGGAGCAACCGGCATGAGCATCGGTTTGCTGCTGGTGATGCACGGCAAACTCGGCCATCACCTGCTCGACACACTCGGCGAGATGATGGGCGAACTGCCGCTGGTCGCCGACGTGCTGGAAGTCCGCCGCGTGCAGGCGCACGAGGTGCTGATCAAGCAGGGCCGCAAGATGATCGAGCGACTTGATGCCGGCGATGGCGTACTGATTCTGACCGATGCATTCGGTTCGACACCCAGCAACATCGCCAACAAGCTCGCTGACGACAACCGCATCCGCGTGGTCGCCGGCGTCAACCTGCCGATGCTGATCCGTATCTTCAACTATCCGAAACTCGCGCTGGCCGAGATGGCTGACAACGCCGTCGAAGGCGGCATCCGCGGCATCATCGTCTGTCCGCGCCCCTGACAAGGAAAACACGTGGAACGAAACGTCACCATCGTCAACCGTCTCGGCCTGCACGCCCGCGCTGCCGCGCGCCTGGTGACGCTGGCTTCGAAGTTCGAATCCGATGTGCGCGTACGCAAGGACAGCCGTGAAGTCAGCGGCAAATCCATCATGGGCGTGATGATGCTGGCGGCGGCCAAAGATTCGACGATCACGCTGATCGCCGAAGGTCCCGACGAGTTGCAGGCCCTCGACGAGCTCGAAGCGCTGATCGCCGGCAAATTCGATGAAGATGCGTGATTGGTGATTGGTGATTGGTGATTGGTGAACAGGATCGCTGCAGGCACGGATGAGAACCATGTTTTTGACGAATCACGAATCGCCCTTCACGAATCGCACGCTGCGGAGCGATGCATGAGCCTCTGGTTGTCCGGCATCGGGGTTTCGCGAGGCATCGCCATCGCGCGCGTGCAGAAATTGCATGCCGGCGACATCGATATCCCCGAACATGCGATCGAGGCCGGCGATATCGAAGGTGAAGTCGTGCGCTTCGTCGGTGCACAGCGCCGAGCGCATGAACAATTGCGTGAAGTGCGCGAGAAAATCCCGGCCGGGACGCCGAGCGACATCGCCGCGTTCATCGACACGCACATTCTCATGCTCGACGACCGGTCGATCACCGACGCCACGATCGGCTACATCCGCAGCCAGCACATCAATGCCGAAGCCGCGTTGCGCAAGACCCGCGATGCACTGATCGCGGTATTCGAGCAAATGGACGATGCGTATCTGCGCACGCGCCGTGATGATGTCGCGCACGTCTGCGCGCGCATCCAGCGCGTGCTGATGCGTTCCGAACGACAGCTGCCGCAGAAAGCCGACAACGACCCTTTCGTGATGGTCGCGGACGACATCACGCCGGCCGACATCATCCTGCTCTCGCAACTGCACGTCGCCGCGTTCGTTACCGAATATGGCGGCCCGCTGTCGCATACCGCGATCCTCGCACGCAGCCTCGGCATCCCGGCGATCGTCGGTCTGCGCGATGCGCGCCGCATGCTGCGTGAAGGAGAGCTGGTCATCATCGATGGCGAGGCCGGACACGTGCTCGCCACGCCGGACGACATCGCGCTCGCGTTCTATCGCGACAAGCGACAGCAACAACAGCAGTACCGCGCCGGCCTGGTGCGCCTGAAGGGCCGGGCCGCAATCTCGCGCGATGGCATGCGGCTGAAGCTGCTCGCCAACATCGAACTGTCGGAAGACGCCAAGATCGCCGAAGAAAACGGTGCGGAAGGTGTCGGCCTCTACCGCACCGAATTCCTCTACATGAATCGCAAGGATCTGCCGAGCGAGGACGAGCAGTTCGAGGCCTATGCGCGCATCGTCTCGGCGGTGTCGGGCCCCATCACGATCCGCACGCTCGATCTTGGCGCGGACAAGCAGGTCGACTCCGGTCGCAATCGAGGACCGACTCCGAACAATCCGGCGCTCGGCCTGCGCGCAATCCGCCTGTGTCTGAAAGAGCCGGAACTGTTCCGTGTCCAACTGCGGGCGTTGTTGCGCGCATCGAAGCTCGGTCGCATGCAGATCCTGCTGCCGATGATTTCCAATCTTCCGGAGTTCCGCCAGGCCTGCGCGACGATCGATGCCGCCCGCCACGAACTGATCGGTGAGGGCTACCAGCTCGCAGCCGATGTGCCGGTCGGCGCCATCATCGAAGTGCCGGCGGCTGCGCTGGTGTCGCCGATGCTGGCGCGTCATGCGCGATTTTTCTCGATCGGCACCAACGATCTGATCCAGTACACACTGGCGATCGACCGGGTCGACGATGAGGTCAATTATCTTTACGACCCGCTGCACCCGGCCGTGCTGCAGCTGATCAGCCACACGATCAACGCCGGCGTCGGTGCGCACATTCCAGTGACGATGTGCGGCGAGATGGCCGGCGACCCGCGTTATACGCGCCTGCTGCTGGGTCTGGGCCTTACCGAATTTTCGATGCACCCGGCCAGCGTGTTGGAGATCAAGCGCATCATCATGGATTCGGACGTCGGCCAGCTGCGCAAAGCCGTAAGCGCGTTACTGGCCTGCACCGACTTGCAGGATATGCGCGATCGCATCGCGGCCCTCGATGCGTGAATCGCTGCGCGGCATGGACTGATTTCGTCGGTTGCCGACCGAGACGATTCATTACAAAAAAAGTTCAGCAAGCACTCACGCGCTTCCGCTAAGCTCGTCGGTAAATCTCTGGAGACCGGATGTCCGAACGCGAGCAATCCTCGGCTGCGGTGGCTTTGCTGCGTGAGCGGCTGGCCAGCGGTCGTTTGCTCCCGGTGCGCCGCGCATTGCACGCACTGAACCCGGCCGAAATCGCCAACCTGCTGGAGTCGCTGCCACCACGGCAGCGCTCGGTGGTCTGGGAGATGGTCAGCCCCGAGGACGACGGCGAGGTGCTGCTCCACCTCGGCGACGACGTGCGTACCGCGCTGATGCGGCAGATGGACGTCCACGAACTGGTCGCCGCTGCCGAAGAACTCGACATCGATGATCTCGCCGACTTCGTCGAACACCTGCCGGAAACGGTCACGCGCCAGGTGCTCAAGGCGCTCGATGCGGACGATCGCGCGCGGCTCGAAGCGGTGCTCGCCTACGAGCCGGACACCGCCGGCGGCCTGATGAACACCGACACCGTGACGGTCCGCCCGGACGTCACGCTCGATGTCGTGCAGCGTTATCTGCGCCTGCGGGGTGAACTGCCGGCGCATACCGATGCGCTATTTGTCGTCGATCGCTACAGCCACTATCTCGGCGCGCTGCCGCTCGACCGCATCCTGACCCGGAACCCGGACGAGGTGGTGTCCAACGTCATGGCGCGGGAGCGCGATGTCTTGAACGCTTCTTTGTCCGACGAGCGCGTCGCCCAGCAGTTCCAGGACGCCGACCTCGTGTCGGCAGCGGTGGTCGACGACAAGAATCTGCTGGTCGGCCGTATCACGATCGATGACGTGGTCGACGTCATCCGCCGCGATGCCGAGCACAAGCTGATGTCGCTGGCCGGCCTCAATCATGACGAAGACATCTTCGCGCCGGTCCGTGGCGCCGCCAAGCGCCGCGCCGTCTGGCTCGGCATCAATCTGTTGACCGCCTTTCTCGCATCATCGGTCGTCGATCTGTTCCAAGGCTCGATCAGCAAGGTCGTGGCACTCGCGGTGCTGATCCCGGTGGTCGCCAGCATGGGCGGCATCGGCGGCAGCCAGACGCTGACATTGATGATCCGCGGCCTTGCGCTGGGTCAGATCGGCATGCCAACTGGCGGCCGCTACTGCGCAAGGAACTGGCGGTCGCCGCCGTCAACGGTGCGCTATGGGCGATGGTGGTCGGCACCATCGCCTGGCTATGGTTCAACAGCCCGCTACTGGCGCTGGTCGTCGGCATGGCAATGATCATCAACCAGACGGTGGCCGCGCTGGCCGGCGTGTTCGTC
>DATCXY010000091.1:0-2700 GCA_036570585.1 Solimonas sp.
CGTCCGGTAATGGAGCGCGCGTACCGGCACGCGCAGCGCGCTGCGAACGAGGGTGAATACGAGGTGGTGATTCGCAAGGCGACGAAGAGCCGTCAGCAGGAAGAGCACTACCACGCGCTGATCGGTGATATCGCGAAGCAGTACCAGCACGCCGGACGCACCTGGGATGACGAGGACATGAAGCGCATCCTCGTCGACGCGTTCAAGCACGAGACGAAGAACGATCCTGACTTCGTAGACCTATGGGCGAACATGGGCGATCTGCGTTTGGTGCCGGCGATCGGCCGTGACGGCTTTGTCCCCCTTGGTGAGCAAACGCGACGCTTCCCGAAGAAGCTCGCCGCTGCCTTCATCGAATGGCTCTATGCCTTCATGGCCGAGAACAGGATTGCATGCACGGATCCGAAGTGGGCGGCGTATGACGGAGGCGCCGCATGATCTACCGCTCCGAAGCCTGGCTCAACGCCGTCCGATCACTGCCGAACTGCGTGCTGTGCGGTGCACCGGGCGTGCAGGCGGCTCACGCGAACATTGGCAAGGGAATGTCGATCAAAGCAGACGACGCGGCCGTTGCCGCGCTCTGCCCTGATCATCACCACGAGATTGATCACGGCACGAAGTTGTCGCGCGCTGAGCGCAGAGCACTGCTCGATCGCGCCATCGTCCTTACCGTCGTCGAACTCGCACGCCGCGGTCTGATCGGTGTTGCCGGCGATAACCCACGCGTGCAGCGGCGACGCGAGACATCACGGCCGAGCAAGGGGAGAACCGCATCGCCTTCCAAAATGTTACCGAGGGGGACGTTATGAGCAAGCGAGCGAAGGTGCTGTTCGTACCGCTGAAGCAATTCGAAATGCTGATGCGCGGGGGTTTGAGCGGCGTCCGCAATTTTCCCGGCGATGCGTCGGTCGAAGCCGTCAGTCTCGCCAAGGACGGCGACGGTGAATCCGGTATCGCGCTACGCGTGCAATCGGCGACATATCCGGTGCTGGAGCACGGTGAGCAACTGCCGATCGTGCGCGCGACGTTCATGAGGGGCCAATAATGTCCAAGATCGAGGCGGGGATCACATCGCAGAACATCGAAGACGCTGATGGCGATCTCGAACTCACGGATCTGCTGCGGAATTGGGCGCGCTGGGCGAATCACGGGGACGACGGCGGACCGCAGCAGGCGACGACATGCGCCAGCGCCGAGCGGCATCACCCGATACCAGTGTGGGAAGAAGAGGAATCGCCGCCGAAGCCGCCGGATGAACTCGACGGTCAGCGAGTAGAGAACGCGCTGCTGCTGTTGCCGCATCTCGATCTGCGGCGGGTGCTGCGCATCCACTATCACAAGTGCCCAGACTGGTGGATGCGGCTGCTCGCCAAAGACTTTGGCGAGGACTTCCGTATGGCGGCCGCAGATCAGCGCCGTGCGCGCATGATGGAGTGGTCTACCGAGCAGTATTACGTGATGCTCAGCACGGCGCGCCGGCAGTTGCGCAAGCTGCTCGGAACTACGGCGGTGCCGAAAGCGCGGCCGGCTGTTCGGGCAGCCACGTCATCTTGATCAGTGGCACGCGCTCAAAGTCGGCATAAGGAAGCGGACAGGCGAGCGGCGGATATTTCCGCGAAAGTCGCCCCGTTTGCTTGTGCTTGGCATGCGCGCCGAGCGCCCAATAGCCGAGCATCGTCAGCCAGCGAAATGCTGTGGCGTGGTGATAACGCAACTCGTCGAGTCCGTCGTAACCGGACAGCACCGCGTCCAACGTGCGGCGGAACGATTCCATGTGTTCGTGGACAATGTTCATCTTCGTGTTGATGGCGATCGCGCGGTCGCGCCAGTCGCCATCTGCGAACATTTCGCCCTTCCAGAACCACCATTTCTTGTCTTCTTCGCTGGGCTTGTCCATGCCGATCTCCGGACGGCCGGGCAGGGTAGCGCCGACCGGGCTCACGAGTCGAGCCAGATGGGTATTGACACCGCGAGAACAAAACGTAATCATCTTCGCGGGAGCCTTGCGCTCTGAAATCCGAACCCGGCCAAGTGCCGGGTTTTTGCGTTTGAGAGATCAGCAGCACTGCGCCGCGACGTGGTGAGGCGATACGCCATTTTCATATCTGGAGTATTGCCATGTCAGTAGAGAAAGTCCGCTGCAAGCTCGTTTGCACGCACAAGTCGGTTTCACACCAGCGTCGACGCGCGAGCACAGCCGGTAACCGAATCCGAACCGCTCAGGATGAGCATCGGGTGGCAGCACTCCCATTCCCCGCTTAGGCGGGATTTTTATTTCCGAGGCCTCCCATGCCGACATTGCTTGCCGTGCTGCTCATCAGCGGCGGATTGATCGTGCTCGGTGGTCTCGTCGCGGCCGCGGTGTGCATGTTCGTTTTCAGTTGCATGGGTCTGCGCGATTTGCTGGGCGGCACCAAGCGGGGGCATTGATGGCCGTAGAACAACAGGGCGATTCCATTTTCGCCACTGGGGCGAAAGTGACGCCCCTCACTGCCGGCGGCGCTGTGAGCGTCGCGACATGGGTAGGCGCGCATGTACCTGAGTTGATCCAGTACGGCACTCTGCTGCTCATAGCCGGGCAGCTCTGCGTGATGGCCTATAGGGGGCTGCGCTGGCTGCGGCAGTGGTTCGCGAAGGTCTCGGCGACGTCATGAGCTGGAAGCAACGCATCGCCGCCGCTGGTCTCGGCGCGGCGCTGGC
>DATCXY010000092.1:0-2233 GCA_036570585.1 Solimonas sp.
GCCGACCTGACGCGGCCGCAGGTGCGGACTACGGCAATGGCGGTGATGGGTGCCGGCATGGGCGTGTCGTTCATCATCGCGCTGGTGCTCGGTCCGGTGATCAGTGGTCCGATGGGTGTGCCCGGCATTTTCGATCTGACCGGTGTGCTCGCGATCGTCGCAATCCCGGGCGTGCTGTTGCTGGTGCCGTCGGCGCCGAGGCTCACCGCGGTGCCCGGCGGTCTGCGGCGCGCGCTGGCGGATTCACAGTTGCTGCGTCTCGACGGCGGCATTTTCCTGTTGCACGCGATGATGACCACGCTGTTCCTCGCGGCGCCGCAGGCCATCGAGCAGACGCTCGGCCTGCCCAGCGAACGGCACTGGGAGGTCTATCTTCCGGTGTTGCTGCTGTCGATCATCCCGGTGTTTCCGATGATCCGTCGCATCGAGGCCAAAGGCCGCGTCAAGCCGGCTTTTCTCGGTTCGATCGTACTGCTGTGCGTCGCGCTGCTGTCAGCGTCCGAGATGCACGCCAATGCGATTGGCCTGTGCCTGGCGCTGGTGATCTTCTTCATCGGCTTCAATTATCTGGAAGGTTCGCTGCCGTCGATGATCTCGCGCCGCGCGCCGCCGGACCAGAAAGGTGCGGCGCTTGGCGTCTATGCCACCAGCCAGTTCCTGGGCGGCTTCGCAGGCGGCACGCTCGGCGGTTTCGCGCTCGGGCACTGGGGCATCGGCGGCGCTTTTGCGGTCGCCGGTCTGCTGCCGCTGGTGTGGCTCAGTTTTGCCGCCAGCTTTGCGCCGCCGCCCCTCGTGCCCCACGCCGAATCGAGCTCCTGACCTGGGCCGTGTCGCGCGCAAGGCGCGCTCCTACAGGTGGGCCTCCTGTCTTTTGTAGGAGCGCGCCTTGCGCGCGACCCGCCTGGCGCCGCCCGATTTCTCCCTTTTCGTGACGGGTCGTTCGGCGTCGGTTTTGTGATCTAATGCCGGGCGTTTCCCGCTTCGTTGCGACATCATCCGGACTCCCGGATGCCGCGGTCGCGGCGATCCTTATCCAGTCACGTTTCGGAGGCAGTCATGGCCCGTGGCGTCAATAAAGTCATCCTGATCGGCAATCTCGGCAAAGATCCCGAGGTCCGCTATTTTCCGTCCGGCGATGCGATCGCCAATGCCACCATCGCCACCACCGAAGGCTGGAAGGACAAGCAGACTGGTGAGCAGAAGGAAATGACGGAGTGGCACAACGTCGTGTTCCCCGGCAAGCTCGGCGAGATCGCCGGCAAGTATCTGAAGAAAGGTTCCAAGGTCTACGTCGAAGGCTCGCTGCGCACGCGCAAGTGGGAGAAGGACGGCGTCACCCGCTACACCACCGAGATCCGCGTGCAGGACATGCAGATGCTCGACGGCAAGCCGGGCGGTGGGTCCGCCTCGATGGGCGACGACGACTCGCGCGGCAGCTATGGCAACAGTGCGCCATCGCG
The DNA here is from genome assembly GCA_036570585.1 of Solimonas sp. GTDB lineage: Bacteria > Pseudomonadota > Gammaproteobacteria > Nevskiales > Nevskiaceae > Solimonas. Next base: position 1,461 of record DATCXY010000092.1, read on the forward strand.
CGCGCCGGCGCGCAACAGCGCGCCCGCTGCTGCGGCACCGGCCGATATGGATGCACCGTTCGAGGATGACGACATTCCGTTCTAGCCGGACTGCGCGGCTGGCTCGGTAAAAGGAAAAGGCCCTGCGTGGGCCTTTTTTATGGTACCGCTGATTTGTCAGGGCGCGCGAGAATATTCCGAGCGCGATGCATGAGTCAGGGGTTCGCTAATAGTCTGCTAATACGCAGCGGATTTACTCCGGTTCTTGCGGAGAGTTGAGCGCGCCGCGCCGTAGGTGATGCACTTTTCGTGCATCGGATACTCGAGCAAAGCAGGGATTCCATGGCGTTTATCCGATCCGTTGTTCAATTTATTCAATGACCCGCGTACGGTGCCGCCAGGCATGCGTGGCCAATCAATCTAATGTCAGCCAAAGACGCCTGGCGCGAGCGCGCTGAAATACGCCCGTGACATGCACATCCACTATCTGATCAACGGACTGAACGGCGGCGGCGCTGCATTCCCGATACCCGACCTGGTCGCGTGCATGCGCGCACGGGGTCATACCGTGCGTGTTCTGGCGCTGAGTCTGCAGGACGGCAAGTCCTGCGAGCGACTCGATCGCGCCGCCATTGAGTGGAAGCTGCTCGGACGCTCGTCGCGCGACTGGATCGGCGCTGCGCGCGCGCTGTTCGCCGAGATTCGCGCGGATCGATCTGATCTGATTTGGACCTCGCTCACGGGCGGCACCTTGTACGGTCAGATTGCCGGTGCGGCTTGCGGCATTCCGGTGG
>DATCXY010000093.1:0-9203 GCA_036570585.1 Solimonas sp.
CCGCTCGGCATGTGTGAGCCGCAGGACATCGGCGCCGCCGTGCTGTTTTTCGCAACGCCGGCCGCGCGTTACATCACCAATCAGATGATCACCGTCGATGCCGGCGCGTCGCTGACCTGAAAAAACGGAAATCCATCACCATGACCGAAACCGAACAACTCGCCGCACACATCGCCATCACCCAGGTGAAGGCGCGCTATTGCCGCTTGCTCGATACCAAGGACTGGGCCGGCTACGCAAAGCTGTTCACCGAGGACTTCGAACTCGATGTCAGCGAAGGCTCGTCGCTGCCGGTGATCCGCGGTCGCGATGCGGCGGTCCAGCAGATCCGTGCGTCGGTCGGCGATGCGCGCACCGCGCACCAGGTGCATACGCCGGAAGTCGAATTCATCGGTGCCGATGAGGCGCGCGTGATCTGGGCGATGCAGGATCGCGTGCTGTTCGGCGCCGAGCATGCCGCGCGCATCGGCCTCGTCGGGTTGACCGGCTACGGCCACTACCATGAACGTTACGTGCGGCAGAACGGCGAGTGGAAGATTGCCGCATCGCGCCTGACGCGCCTGCATCTCGACCTGCAGCCGGCCGCAGGCAAATCCTGAAGTTCCCGAATCGGAAACGCCATGTCCCCTTATTGCACGCTTCATCTGCACAACGTCCCGGCCGGCCGCGAAGCCGAATACGCCGCGTGGTTCGACGGCCCGCATCGCAAGGCGCTGGCTTCGCTGCGTGGTCTGGTCAACGCGGATCGCTTCGAGGTCTCGCCGATCCAGATCATGCCGGACATCCCGCAGCCGTGGCGCTACATGAGCCTCTATGAATTCGATCTGCCGAATGCGGCGATCGATCTGCCGGCGCTCGGCCCGCTGCTCGCCGACGCGCGCGATGCCGGTCTGGTCGCCGATGAAGACGAAAGCGAGCGGATCTACAGCTACCGGATGTATTCGGACTGGAAGATCAGCCCGAACTGGCAGCGCGACCAGCCGTTGTCCGGCGTCAGCATCATCCTCGCGAACTACACGATCGGCCGTTACGCCGAGTACCAGGACTGGTACGACAACGTGCACAGCGGCGAGGTCATCAACGTGCCCGGCCATGTCGGCATGAAGCGCGGCGAGCTGTCGGAATTGCAGATCGAGCCACGCCGCTACTGCCCGGGCGATCAGTTGGTGCTGTGCGCGCAGCAGACCGACGACCTGCTGTTCACGATCCGCGACTTTTCCGCGCGCGCCGGCGGCCGCAGCCCGAGCGGCATCGCCATGCAGCCGCGTTCGTCCTCGGGGTCGACCGCGCGTACCGTGCACTATTTCAACAAGATCAGCGGCGACCGTTTCTGGAAAGGCGGCGTCGCCTACGGCGGCGATTTCGCGCCGTACAAGGCGGCCCAGGCCGCTGCACAGAACAAGTAAGCCTCACAACACTTCAGGAGAACGCAGCATGTCGAAAGTCATCGTCATCACCGGAGCGGGCATTGGCCTCGGCCGCGCACTCGCGCGCCGCTTCGCGAAAGAGGGCGACACGCTGGTGCTGCTTGGCCGCACGCTGTCCAAGGTCAAGGCCGTCGCCGATGAACTGGGCGCACCGGCGATGGCGGTTGAGTGCGACGTATCGTCGCCGGAATCGGTGAAGAAGGCGTTCGTCGAAATCGCCGCCCGGCATCCGAAGATCGACGTGCTGATCAACAACGCCGCGGTCTACGAGCCGTTCCTGATCGCCGAGGCATCGGACGCACAGATCATGGGTATCGTCACGACCAATGTCGCCGGGCCGATGCTGTGCGCGCGTTCGGCGATTCCGCTGATGGGCGCCGGCAGCCACATCATCAACGTCAGCTCGGAATCGGCCGGCATGCTGTTCCCGTTCCTCGTCGCCTACCAGACCAGCAAGGCCGGTCTCGATCGTTTTTCCGAAGGTCTCTATCACGAGCTCAAGCCGTCCGGCATCCGCGTCACCAACGTGCGCTGCGGCATGATGATCGACGAAATGAAGGCACCGAACTGGGATCCGCAGATCGCGATGCGTTTCGCTCAGGCCAATGCCGCGATCGGCCGCAACCTGCGCGAGCAACCGCTGTCGCATGTGAGCTCGGTGACCGCCGCGTTCCACGCGATCCTCAACATGCCGGCCGACCTGCACATGGCGAACGTCCATCTGCATGCACACAAAGCGGGCTGAGACGATGCGCACGATGAACCCCGTCCGTCCCGAGTGTTTCGGCACAAGCCGAAATGCATCGAGGGATTTCTGCGCTCGGCCCCTCGATACACCGCACGCTGCGCGTGCGGCACTCGGGGTGAACGGTAGCGTGCACCGCGGTTTTGGTTCGAGCAGAAAGAGAAAGCCATGAGCGAAACCCACGATTTCATCATCGTCGGCAGTGGTGCCGGCTCGTTCTGCGCAGCGCTGGTGTTGCGCGCGGCCGGCAAGCGCGTACTGATTCTCGAAAAAGCCGCGCTGGTCGGCGGCACCACGGCGACGTCCGGCGGCGTCATGTGGATCCCGAACAATCGTTTCATGAAGGAAGCCGGTGTTCCGGACAGCCGCGAGCAGGCGATCGCTTATCTCGATGCCGCCGTTGGCGCCATTGCCGACGCTGGCGCCGACATGCCGGGTGCGAGTCGCGAACGTCGCGTCGCGTTCATCGACGCCGCGCCGCAGATGATCGACTTTCTCGTCGCGCAGGGCATCAAGCTGCGCCGCATCCCGTCGTATCCCGACCATTACAGCGTTGCCGGCGAATCGGTACCGGGCCGCACCGTGGTATCGGAACTGTTCGACATCAAGCAACTCGGCGCGTGGAAGGCGAAGCTGCGGCCGGGCTTCCTGCCGCTGCCCGCCAATCTCGACGAAGCGATGCAGTTGCCGCTGATGAAGCGCGACAAGGCCGCCAAGAAAGTCCTGTTCCGCGTCCTCGGCCGTGCGCTCAAGGACAAGCTGAGCGGCAAGCAGCGCGCGACCGCAGGCCAAGCGCTGCAAGGGCAGATGCTGCATGCCGCATTGAAAGCCGGTGTCGAGATTCGTCTGCAGTCGCCGGTCAAGGAGTTGATCGTCGACAACGGTCGCGTGACCGGCGTCGTCACCGCAGATGGTGCACGCATCGACGCCAAGCTCGGCGTGCTGCTCAATGCCGGCGGCTTCGCGCGCAACCAGCGCATGCTCGACCAGTACATGCCTGGCGTGAAGTCCGAATGGACCAGCGTGATCGAAGAAGATCTTGGAGAGATGATCGAGGCCGGCCAGCGCATTGGCGCCGCCGTCGCGCAGATGGATCGGCGCATCGGCATGCAGATCACGCTGCCGCCGGACGCCAAGCGCGTGAAGCCGAACCTCGATACTTCGAAACCGCATTGCATCGTCGTCGACGGCAGCGGCGTGCGCTACATGCGCGAAAGCGGCGCACCGACCGACATCTGCCGCAAGATGCTCGAACGCAATCGGCAAGTGCCGGCCGTGCCGAGCTTCATGATCGTCGACAGCCAGTACATCAACACCTACATGCTGGCCGGTTCGATGGCCGGACCGAAGAAGCCGCAGGCCTGGTTCGACAGCAAGATGCTGCGCAAGGCCGACACCATCGAAGCGCTGGCCGCGGACTGCGGCATCGACGCGACAACGTTGCGTGCAACCGTCGATCGCTACAACGCGCAAGTGCAGCGCGGCGTCGATGACGATTTCCAGCGCGGTGAAAACAGCTTCGACGAATGGTCGGGCGATCCGCTCAAAGCCGACGCGAAGACGCTCGGTGCCATCGAGCAGGGCCCGTTCTACGCGATGCAGATGTTCCCCGGCGACGTCAGCACTTTCGGCGGCCTGGTCTGCGACGTGCATGCGCGCGTGCTGCGCGGCGACGGCTCGGCCATCGAAGGCCTTTATGCCACCGGCACGTCGACCGCTTCGGTGATGGGCGCGGTCGAAGGCGGCCCCGGGGGCAGCATCGGCCCGACCATGACCTGGGCGTGGCTGGCGGCACGACACGCACTGCAGGCCGGCACCTGATCCGAATCCATCAAGAACCCGAAGTACCGATTACCCAAGAGGACCTGAACATGGCAATTGATTCCCTGCTCTTCATCGATGGCGAACTGCGCGCCGCCGAGGGTGGCAAGACCTACGACAACATCGGCCCGTGGACCGGCGAAGTGATCGGCCAGGCGGCCAACGCGTCGGCGAAGGATGTCGACGCCGCGATCGCCGCGGCGCGCCGCGCGTTCGACGAAACCGACTGGTCGACCGACCACGCGCGTCGCTTTGAGTTGATGAAGACGTTCCGCGATCTGCTCTACAAGCATCGCGACCGCCTCGTCGAGATCTCCAAGCACGAAGCCGGCGCCGCGACCGGTGCCGCGTACCGCGCGCAGATCGACGGCGCGCTGAGCGGTGCGGACGGGCTGATCTCCGAATTCCAGCGCATGAAATGGCAAGAGGATCGCGGCGTCAAGAATGAAAACGGCTACGACAACCAGCGCTACGTGCTGCGTGAAGCAGCCGGCGTCGTCGGCGCGATCACGCCGTGGAACGTGCCGCTGTACATCAACGTCGGCAAGGTCGTCGCCGCTCTGCTGGCCGGCTGCACCGTCGTGCTCAAGCCAGCGCCGGACACGCCGGCGATGGGCGCGATCTTCGGCGAACTGGCGATCGAAGCCGGTCTGCCCAAAGGCGTGCTCAACATCGTCACCAGCTCCGATCCGGTCACGGCTGGCGAGATGTTGACCAAGGACCCGCGCGTCGATCTGGTGTCGTTCACCGGCTCGACCGCGGTCGGCAAGAAGATCATGGCCAATGGCGCCGAGACGCTGAAGCGCGTGTTCCTCGAACTCGGCGGCAAGTCGGTGTTCATGGTGCTCGACGACGTGCCCGAGCAGGCGTTCCCGATGGTGATCGCCGGCTCGATGGTGGTCTTCCACGCAGGACAAGGCTGCGCCTATCCGACGCGCCTGCTGGTGCCGAAGAGCAAATACGCGATGGCCGTCGCGATTCTCGAAAAGGCCTACGCCGGTTACGCCGAGAAGTGGGGCAAGTTCGACGAGCCGACCTGCATCATGGGGCCGCTGATCTCCAAGCGTCAGCTCGACCGCGTCAAGGGCTACGTCGACCTCGGCGTAAAAGAAGGCGCGCGTCTGCTCGCCGGCGGCAAGGTCCGCACCGACATGGGCGGCGGCTTCTTCATCGAGCCGACCTGCTTCGTCGACGTCAAGAACGACATGCGCATCGCGCAGGAAGAAATCTTCGGGCCGGTGCTGGTGGTGATCCCGTACGAAGACGACGAAGATGCGGTCCGCATCGCCAACGACAGCATCTACGGCCTCGGCGGCGCGGTGTTCGGCTCGCACCAGCGCGCGATGGACATCTGCAAGCGCATCCGCGCCGGCGCGCTGTCGGTCAACGGCGGCATGAGTATCACCGGCGACCTGCCGTTTGGCGGTTACAAGCAGAGCGGCGTCGGTCGCGAGTGGGGCCTCGAAGGCATCGAGGAATTCACCGAGATCAAGGCGATCGGCGCGCGCGTTTCGTAAGCCGGCGGTGGTATCGCTGAGAAGGAAGGCCCGGCTTCACGCCGGGCTTTCCATTTGGCTGCGCGTAGATCTGCAGGCTCGGATTTTGAGACGTGAACGCGACATACTGTCCGCAACCCTCCTGCCTCGACCCGCCCATGCAAGATGCAATCAAACCATCGGTCAATGCGTTTAGCGCAAAGGGCAACTGGACCCGCGAGCAGACGCTTCTGGCGTTTCAGTTCTATTGCGAAACACCTTTTGGCCAATTGCACGGCAGGAACAAAAAAGTCATTGAACTTGCAGGACTGATCGGCCGCACGCCGGATGCAGTGGCGATGAAGTGCGTAAACATCGCCAGCCTCGATCCGAAAGTCCGTGCGCGAGGCCGCTCGGGCCTCAGCAATGCCTCGGCGCTCGACCGTCAGATATGGAACGAGGCTCATGCAAATTGGGGCGAGATTGTTGCCGAGTGCGAGAAGCTGCTTACGTTCTTGCGTTATGAAAAGCGGTTACCAAAACCAGAGTCAGATGAACTGCTAACCATCGAAGACCAGGACTTCACTGGAGAGGTTCGTGCGGCACTGGTAAAACAGCGTGTCGGACAGTCGTTCTTTCGGCGCGCAGTATTGAGTAGCTATGGCGAAAGGTGCTGCATTTCGGGCCTAAGCGACAAGCGGTTTCTTGTCGCAAGTCATATCGTTCCGTGGAATGAAGATCCTCGGATCCGCCTACATCCCGGAAACGGACTTTGCCTTTCAGCTATCCACGACAAGGCGTTCGACAAATATCTGTTTTCGCTCACAGATGATCATCGCGTCGTACTTTCGGAGCAGCTTCGGAAGACTAAGGACGAATTCCTGCAGCAAATATTCCTTTCCGTGGACGACAAGCGAATCGCGCTGCCTGACAAGTTTGCACCAGAACCCGCATTTTTGGCGCGGCATCGGGACAGAATGCTGGCTTAGAGAAAAGCGGCCATTGCCAGAGAGTTATATGGATACTGTAGATCGCGCTTGGCTACGGGAATTCGACGCCGCTATGGTGAAATTCTTTGCTATCGATCACCAAATGGCTGGAATGGACGATGAAGTGCTATCACGCTATGCCGATTTGCTGCCGCGCGAGGCGGCTTTGATGTTCGGTGACGACTACGATTTGAGCAGGGTGGATATTGGCTGGCGCTGAAGCGCGCTTTCGGAAACCCGCATCGACAAAACGAACGGCGTAGCCGGTGCTCGGGAAACCTCTCGGAGCCATTCTTCCTGAACACAGTCGACGAGCGCGCGTGCTTTCGGCGGTATCGCTATGCGCTGATCGCCTGAAGGCGGCGGCGTTCCACCTCTCTTCGCCCCATCGTTCAAACCTTGGCGCGCTTCAGCGCCGCTCGACCGAAACATTGCCGAACATCGGCCCGATCGCCGGCGAGTTCAGGAATGCGTGCGGGAAGCCGGGTTCGATCGCGCTGACCACCTGCAACCGCGCGATCTGCTCATCACTGAACGTGATCTCCAGCGCGCCGAGATTGTCCTGCAATTGCGCCAGCGTGCGCGTGCCGAGGATGGGCGAGGTCACGGCCGGATGCAGAAGTGTCCATGCCAGCGCGACTTGTGCCGGTGTACGGTTCATCTGCTGCGCGATTTCGCTGACGACGGCGGCGATCGCCAGATTGCGTTCGCTCAAGCGGCCGGTAGCGACGTTGATCTGCTTGCGTGAGTCGGGTGCGGTCAAACCCTTTGGCGCCGCCGCGAGGTCCTGCGTCTGGTACTTGCCGGATAGCACGCCACCGGCCAGCGGCGACCACGGCAACACGCCAAGCCCCATCTCGTGCGCCATCGGCATCAGCTCGCGCTCGACCGTGCGTTCGGTGAGGTTGTACGGCAGCTGCAGCGCGGCGAACGACGTCCAGCCGCGCAGTTCGGCGATCGCCTGCATCCGCGACGCCTGCCAGGCCGGCGTGTCCGACAGGCCGATGTAGGCGATCTTGCCGGCGCGCACGAGGTCATCGAATGCACGCAGGATCTCGTCGACCGGCGTGCGGCTGTCCCAGACGTGCAGATACAGAAGATCGATGCAATCGGTTTTCAAGCGTCGCAGGCTGTCGTCGACCGACTGCAGCATGTTCTTGCGGTGATTGCCGCTCGCATTCGGGTCGCCCGGCCGCATCGTCAGCGAATACTTGGTGGCGACCACGAAGCGGTTGCGCCGCCCTTGCAAGAGCTCGCCGAGCATGCGTTCGGATTCACCGCTGGCATAGAAGTTGGCGGTGTCGATCGAATTGCCGCCGTGTTCGGCATAGCAGTCGAAGATCCGCCGCGCTTCGGCCGCATCCGTGCCCCAGCCCTGTTTGACGCCGAACGTCATGGTGCCGAGCGCGAATGGCGACACGCGCAGGCCGGAGCGGCCCAGCAGGCGATAGTGGTCAAGTCTTGTGGTCATGGCGGGAACTCGGCGGGAACGTGTCGGACGACACCTTAGTTTCATCGTGCCGCCATGCACACCGTCCCCCCGCATTCGAGCGCCGAGCCATGCAAGGCCACTGGCGGTCACAGACAATTCCGTGCATGGGTGTTTCGACGCGGCCAAACGGATTCGAGGCGGACATTCTGATGTACAGTACTGTTGACCAGCAGGATTTGCGGCCGATATCGTCAAGGCTGCGGCCGGCAAGGCGCCGCGACGTACGGCCGCCGCCACTTTTCGAGGAGCGCTTCCCCGCATGCACGCCAGCACGCTGTTGAATGGGCAGGTGGCCGTCGTCACCGGTGGTGGCGGCGGCATCGGCCGTGCGATCGCGCTGTCCTTCGCTGCGGCCGGTGCCGATGTGGCAATCGGCGACATCATTGCCGAGCGCGGCGAGGAAACCGCCGCGCGCGTTCGTGAACTCGGCCGTCGCGCGCTCGCCGTGCCGACCGACGTGATGGACACCGAGCAGATCCGCGCGCTGGTCACGCGCAGCGCCGAGCACTTCGGTCGCATCGACATCCTCGTCAACAACGCCGGCGGCGTCAGCGGACGAGCGTTCCTCGAACAATCCGAGCGCTCGTGGCGCAAGCACATCGACCTCAATCTGATCAGCGTGCTGGCGGCGACCGCCGCCGCAGTGCCGGTCATGATCAGCGGTGGCCGTGGCGGTACGGTGATCAATGTCAGCAGCATCGAAGCGTCGCGCGCGGCGCCGAACTTCGCGGTCTACGCCGCTTGCAAGGCCGGCCTCAACAATCTGACGCGCACGCTGGCGCTGGAATTCGCGGATCACGGCATCCGCGTCAACGCGATCGCGCCGGACATCACGGTGACGCCAGGCATTCGCGGCAATCACAGCGGGCCGGTCGATCCGAGCAAATGGATAGCCCCGACACCCGCGCAAAGTGCGGCGATCGCGCGACGCCTGCCGCTGGCCCGCGAGGGCGTCGACACGGAATGCGGCAGCGTTGCGGTATTCCTCGCCTCGAACATGAGCAGTTATGTCACCGGCACGGTCATCCCTGTCGACGGCGGCGCCTGGGCCTCGTCCGGCTGGCTGCGCAACAGCGCCGGCAAATGGACGCTGACCGGTGACATTCCGTCGTGAGCGCACCGCATTCCACAGATCCGAGACCCGCATGAAAATCAACATCTCGCTGCCGTTCGATCAAACCGAAAAGCCGGACGAGTTCCTGACGCCGGACGCGATCGTCGAAGTCGCGCAGCACGCCGAGCGCCTCGGCTACG
>DATCXY010000094.1:0-16812 GCA_036570585.1 Solimonas sp.
AGTCGGCACACCGATCCGCGCGTGATTCATATCACCCCGGCGACGGAGGCACTGTTCGGCGAGTGGTAGATGGGCTTCGTGAAACGCAATCCGCTCGAGTTCGATCATGTGCTCGCGCTACGCGCCCGCCGTCTTGAAGCGGTCAACTCATCGATATTCGGCGATACCCTGAAAGATTTCGCGCGAAGGCTGCGGCAGTCGTCCTGAGCTTCGGCCGGCGCGAATCGCCGCGCGGCGGCAACGCTTCGTCAACGCCACGCGAACGACGCCCCTGGGGTCGAGTGGCAGATAGTGGATCGGAGTAAATGTTCTGAACACGCTGTTCGAATTTACTTCGACTTCGGATGCTCCGGCACTGAGCGGCTCCGCAACGGCCGTTCCCCGAACGCCACCCCGCCCCAACCACTCCGCATGAAATTGCGGATGTTCTGGTGATCGGTGCCGTCCGGGTTCTTCAGCACGTCTTCGCGATAGAAACATCCGAAGCACGCCAGCGTTTCGGCTTCGCTCAATCCCTGCAGCTTCGCGAATGACAGCAGTTTGCACGAACCAGCGTTCTGGCCGGCTTCGTTATGCACGTCGCCGTTGCGGAAGGCGGTCGGCGTGTAGTCGTAATGGCTATCGATGACGGCGATCGTGTCGGCGAATTCGATTTCGTCCGGGGCTTCGCGCAGGCGTTTGAGGAAGGCTTCGACGGACATTGCTCGTTCCACTGAATGGGTGCGCAGTGTAGCGGTGGCGCTTTTGTGGATGATGCGAACCGGCATCCTTGGATGCAGTGCGCTACTGGATTGCTTCGTCGTCCTTCGAAAAGCCTCAGGACAGGCTCTGCGGCTCCTCGCAGTGCCGGAAATCCGGGGATTGTCCAGGCTTCATGCGACGGACGGCTGTGCCTTTTGTCGCAGCGGCGGCAGCAGCAGCGCGATCACGACAGCGGCGATGCCGATGGCAGCCGACGCTGCGTACATGCCGTCGTAGCGGTGGTAGTGATCGAAGATCCAGCCGCCGACGGCCGGACCGAGCGCCATGCCGAGGCTGGAGATCATGCTGGCGGCGCCGAGGATGGCGCCCATCATGCGGCCGCCGAAGTAGTCGCGGATCAGCAGCGCGTAGAGCGGCATGGTGCCGCCGTAGGCGGCGCCGAAGATGGTGGCGATCAAATAGAAATTGCCGAGGTCGCGCGCGAAGATGTAGGCGCCGGCGCCGAGCGCTTGTGTGGTCAGGCCGATGATCAGCGCGGTCTTGACGCCGATGCGGTCGGCGAGCACGCCGAACAATACGCGGCCACCGAGGCCGCCGATGCCTTCGACGCTGTAGATGGTGACGGCGGCCATCGTCGGCAGGCCGCAGCCGATCGCGTAGCTGACGGTGTGGAAGATCGGCCCGGCGTGCGTGGCACAGCAGCAGAAGAACACGATGGCGAGCACGATGAAGTGCGGCGTGCGCATGGCGCGCGCGACGCTGGTGGCGCCGGAACTGCCGACGGCGACATCGCCCTGCCCTTCGTCGGCGACGGACGCGGCGAGTAGCGGCGGCACGCGGATGAACAGCGCGGCCGGCAGTATCACGAGCGTCGCCAGCGCGTCGACGACGAGTTGGGCGTGGCGCCAGTCCATGTGCGTGATCAGCCACGCAGTGAACGGCGAGATGGTCAGCGGCGCGACGCCCATGCCGACCGACACGAGCGCAACGGCGAGGCCACGGTTCTCGTCGAACCATGACGACACGGTCGCGATCAGCGGCGCGAAGAAGCTGCCGGCGGCGATGCCGACGAGCACGCCATAGCAGAGCTGGAATTCGAGCAGCGTGCGCGCCTGACTGGCGAGCGCGAGGCCCGCGCCGAGCAGAACCGTGCCGCACAGCACGACGATGCGCGCGCCGTAGCGGTCGCTGAGGCCGCCCCAGACGAAGCCGGCGACGCCCATCGCCAGGAAGTCCAGCGTCATCGCCGCGGAAATGCCGGCGCGCGACCAGCCGGTGTCGACGGCCATCGGTTGCAGGAACACCGCGAGCGAGAACAGCGCGCCGAGCGCGACGCAGGTGATGACAGCCCCGGCGGCGACGACCACCCATCCATAGCGTGGATTCGTCATGAGCGAACACCCGTCAGGCCGTCAGGGTGCGCTTCAACGCGCGTCGCGCCTGCTGGCGCCGTTCCGCAATGAATCGAATGCGTCATCTCTGGACTCTCCGCGGCACGACGGTCGATTCGACGGCCTTGTCATGGACGACGAATGGCGGCGCGCAGAATCGACAAGTCGGCCGGAATCGGCGCGCCGGTCGCCGAGAAAAGAACCCTGGATGGGGTCAGCCATCGCCAAACTCAGGACAGGCTCTTCGGCTCCTCGCAATGACGGACTTCTTCAGACCCTCTCCAGAGTGTTGCGAGGCCGCCGACTTCAGCCGTATCCCGCGTACCGCGTCTCAGCGCGGCCACAGCAGTGCGAACGCGACGCCCGTCACCGCCGCGTAGATGAACGCGTCGAGCAGATCGATCGCGACTGATCGCCAGGTCTGGCCCTTCCAGATGCCGCCGCTGATGCTGCCGCAGCCATAGGCGGCGAACGTGACGAGGAACGTGATGTCGAACGCTGGTTCCTGCGCGGCGCCGATCGGCAGGGCGATGGCGGCGGAGACGGTTGCGAGCAGGGAGACGAACAGCGTCAGCGCAAACCACTGGCCGAGCGACTTGCCCATGTCGGGCACGCCGGTCGGGCGCAGGTTGATGTAGCCGACCGGGCCTTCGACAAACTTCTGCTGCATGTCCTGCGTCTGCAGCGCCTTCATGTCCATGCAGTACGGAATCACGTACTGGCCGGACGGCACGTCGGACTTGCGCAATGCGGCGGCGACTTCGTCCTCATTCGGCAGCCTGAGATAGTCCTTGTTGTGCCACTTGAAGACCATGTGCACGAGACTGCTGGCAATGAATACGCCGACAGCGGACACCAGCAATGGCAGCCACAGATACGTGATGGAAATCATGGTGCGCCCTCCCCGGATGACGCACCGAGTGTGGCACGCGCGATTCCGCTGTCCAAGGGGGCGTAGTGACGCGGCGGCGTCTGCCGCCGGACAGCGCTACTCGCTGCTGCCGTCGCCCTTGTAGGCCTTGAACGTGCCGGACAGCTCGCCGATCGGGGTGGTGAGCAGCTTGCGAACCGGCAATTCGCTGATCGGCGTGTTGAAGATGTCACGCAGACGCTGCCCCTTCTCGGCTTTCGGCGGCGGCGGCTCGACGACGGGCGCCGGTTCTGCGGCCTGTTCCTGCTGCAGCAGACGGTAACGCTCGCGTGCATGCAACCGGGCGAGGTCGCGCGCCGATGCGGAGATATCGGTGATGCGCTGCTTCTGGCTGGGCGCCGACCACGCAGGCCGCGCATCGAGTTTCACGACCGGATAGTAGAACAGCGACGGATCGGCATCCGTCGATGGCCGCGTGAAGTAGACGTCACCGCCAAGTCCGGCCTGCGTCGCGAGGAAATTGGTGGCGCCGCCGAGTCCCTTGCCACGGTGATAGCCGTCGATCGAGACGATGACCAGCGTCTGGTCGTTCTCGAGATCGGGTTTGACCACCGGCCGCAAGCTGCCCCAGCCGCGGAAGAACACGGGGATGTTCCAGGTCCGCGCGGCTTTCTCGATGTTGCGAATCCACATCGGATGCGGAGGACGTGCTTTCTCGCCGCGCTCGCCACCGATGATGATGAGATCGGGTTTCGGCGTATGCGTTAGCGGCTCGTCGAGTGGCAGCCAGAACCGCTCGCCGCCATCACGGGTGCCCCCGTACGCCTGCACGATGCCGCGCAGTGGCCAGAGGATGTCGCCGGACCACAACTCGATCTTCTCGATGTCGATCGGGCCGAGTACCGGCTCGAAGCGAACAATGCGGAACATCGCCGGCGTCTCGAACAGGTACGGCGCGCGGGCGCGATACGTGTTGTTGTCCTCGACCGAGACGCCGATCCGCACGTTGGCAAGCGGCCATTTCGGACGCGGGCGCGAGCCGGGCGTGTTCGGGTACGAGGCCAGTGCGAGCAGGTAGTCGCGCTGGCGTTCGGCGTGTTTGGTGAACCAGTAGAACAGCACGTCCGGACGCGACGCGATCGTCAGGATGATGTAGTCCAGCTGCTCGTCGCTGATCGCTTCATCGAACAGATCGGAGCCGGGCGCCACCACGACGTGATCTTCGCGCGCGAACGTCCGCACTCGGCTGATTTCAGGCTGCTGGAGCGCCGGCGGCTGCAAGCTCGACGTGGTCGGACGGCCATTGGCGCGCAGCCAGTCGTTGTGCAACTGCAGACCGACACAGTGATCGCAGCCCGACGAGACCGGCCGGCAACCCATGACGGGATACCACGGCTTTTCGTCGCCCAGCACCTCGTACCGCAGCGCGGCAGTGCGCTGCACTGCATCGAGATCAATGAACTGAAAAGACGATTCGGAACTCATGTTTCGCTTACCACATCCCCCCGGACTGCACCGAGTTTAAAAGGAATACGTTTTGTTTTGGTCTGCTGAGTATGAATTTCCTATCGTGGTACAACGGAGAAATTTTCCTCGCGGTGTCCTCAAGCTGACCAACGGCGAGGCATACGATCGATATGCCAATGCAAGTTGATGATTTAAATGAACTTACTGCATCCCCTGAAGGACTGCCGATCTCGGCTCTTCCGACCGCCAGCGCCTTGAGTTCAGCGTCTCGCCTCAGCGGCCCCCCGTCCGAATGCGCGAGGCGCGCTCAGGGCCGCCAATTGGCATTGCGCTCCCAAAACTCGACGCTGCGCCGATACGCCTCGGCGTCCAGCGCCACGCCCGACCCGCCCTGCTCCACACCCAGCGCGTTGCGCATCATGGTGATCGGCGCCATCGGGATTTCTTCCGGCTCGGCCGTGTACAGGCAGCCGACCACGCCCCAGTCGGCGTCGACCGGATTGCCTTCCTTGGCCATCTGCTCGCGGCTGTAGAGGATCACCAGCAGATATGCCGCGACCGGCGCCTGCACGCCCTCGAACCAGCGCACCAATACCGGCAGCTCCTTGCGATTGCGCGCTTCGTAGGCCGAACGCAGCAGATGGCGATTGGTGTCGGTGATCGGCACCGTCAGGCAACGCGTGCCGGTCCAGTTGCGGTACACGTGCAATTTGCAGAACGGCGCATAGCCGTCGAGCACTTTGAGGGGTGCCTGTTCATTGAGATGACGCTCGAAACTTTCCGGCGTCGCATCCTGGATCGCATTCTTGCGGCCATCCTTGGGGAACAGGCGGGCACGAGCGAAAGGCGTGAGAACGATCTTCACTGCAACAATCCTTTGAAAAAATCCAGACGATTCTTGAGACGCCATCGCGAGCAGTTGCAGGCGACGAAGCATCCAGCGACGCACGATGCAAATGCCGCATCTGGATCGCCACGTCGGGGCTGCGCGGCCCCACCTCGACAAGCTCGGGACAGGCTTCTACAGGCTCAGGACAGACCTCGCGAGGACGGACCTGCTCAACCGATCGGCCGCACGCGGAATTTCCTGCCCTTGATCTTCACTTCACGCAGCCGTTTCAGCACGCGTTCCGACAGCTTCTTCTCGATCGCGAAATAAGTGCGCGTATCGAAGCTGGTGATCTTGCCGACCGCTTCCTTGACCACACCGACGTCGTTGGTCAGCGCGCCGATCAGATCTCCGGGTCGCAGCTTGTCGCGCCGGCCGCCGTCGACGCACAGCGTGACGACATTGGCCGGCATCGGCCGATCCGGCAGCAGCGTCGCCGGCAGTTTTTCGATATTCGCGCGAATCTGCAGATGGTCTTCGATATCGCGCACGCGTTGGTGTTCACGCGGCGAGTACAGATGCAGCGCGATGCCGCTCTTGCCGGCGCGGCCGGTGCGGCCGACGCGGTGCACGTGCTGGTCCGGATCTTCCGGCAGCTCATAGCTGATCACCGCGGCAAGATCCTTGATGTCGAGACCGCGCGCGGCGACATCGGTGGCAACCAGCACCCGCGCGCTGCCATTGGCGAAGCGCACCAGCACCTCGTCGCGTTCGCGCTGCTCGATGTCGCCGTGCAAGCCGAGCACGGCAAAGCCACGCGACGCGAGCTGCGCCTCGACATCCTTGGCGTCATTGCGCGTGAAGCAGAACACCAGCGCCGATTCCGGACGGTGCTGGCTCAGCAGATGCGCGAGCGCATCGACACGACGTTCCGGCGCGACCTCGAAGAACGTCTGCGTGACCTGCGCCGTGCCAGCCGCGGCAGCGGCGATCTCTTTCGGTTTCTTCTGCAACTGACGGCTGAGTCCGCGTACCGCGTCCGGGAACGTTGCCGAGAAGAACAGCGTCTGCCGCGCCTTCGGTGCGTGCTCGACGATCGCGCGGCTCTCCATTTCGAAGTCGGCGCCGAGCATGCGGTCGGCTTCATCGAGCACCAGCACCTTGAGGTCGGCGAGCTTGAGCGTGGCGGCATCGAGATGTTCGAGCACACGGCCAGCCATGCCGACCACGATGTGCGGATCATGCTCAAGCGACGCCAGCTGCGGACGCTTGGCGATGCCGCCGCTGAGGATCGTCAATTTGATGTTCGGCAGAAAGCGCGCCAGCGCACGGATTTCGCGCGCGACCTGATCGGCAAGTTCGCGCGTCGGGCACAGCACCAGCGCCTGCGTCTTGCTCAGTGCCGGATCGATGCGCGACAGCAGGCCGAGGCCATAGGCCGCGGTCTTGCCGCTGCCGGTCGGGCCCTGGCCAATGACATCGTGACCTTCGAGCATCAGCGGCAGGGTCGCGGCCTGGATCGGCGTCATCTGCGTGAAGCCGAGCACATCGACCGCCTGCAGCAATGCCGGATTCAACGGCAGAATCGTGAACGGCTGCGCCGGGACGGATGGGAGAGACTCGTTTTGCACGCGAACACCTGCTCGATGGAAGCGCACAGCTTAACCGCTGCGCGGCTCGGCCCTAGCCGTTCGGGTAGGTCGCACCGGCACGCGGCATCGGCATAATCGGCCAAACGACAAGGGAGAGCACCATGCAGTGGTTCGGAATCTGGGGCGCGCA
This sequence comes from Solimonas sp., assembly GCA_036570585.1. Taxonomy (GTDB): domain Bacteria; phylum Pseudomonadota; class Gammaproteobacteria; order Nevskiales; family Nevskiaceae; genus Solimonas. Next base: position 7,043 of record DATCXY010000094.1, read on the forward strand.
CGCGCCGACGTTTCTGCTGGTACTCGTCATCAGCACGACGCTGCTGTTCGCGCTGCCGATCTTTCTCGTGCCGCTGCACTGGGCGCGACTGTTCCAGTGGAAAATTCCGGCAGAGACCGATCTGGCCGTCTATTTCGGCCGCTGCCTCGGCGCGTTCATCCTGATGTTCGAGTTCATGGCCTGGCGCGGCGCGCATGGACATGACCCGGCCGTTGCGTTCACGTTGCTGCTCTGGATCGCTGCGTCGATGACGCTGGTTCACATCTACGGCGCACTGAGGCGCATCCAGCCGTGGACCGAGACGCTGGAGATCGGCTTCTATTCGGGGCTGTTCTGCCTGGCGTGGCTGTTCTTTCCGACGCCGGGCTGAACGGCCCGCCGATCAGCGGCCTTGAAAGCGCGCCTCGCGACGTTCGACGAACGACTGCACGCCTTCCTTCGCATCGTCGCTCTTCATCACCGTGATCATGTTATCGAACAGCGTCGGAATCGCCTTGCCCTCGCCTTCGACCGCTGCCAGGCGCGTGGCCTTGAGCACGGCCTGCACACCCAGCGGTGCGGCCTTGGCGATGCGTTCGGCGATCTCGCGTGCCTTGGCGTATTGCTCACCGACCGGCACGACCTCCTGTACCAGTCCCAGACGATGCGACTCGGCCGCGGTCCACTGATCACCGGTCAGCAGGTAGCGTTGTGCATTGGCCCAGCCCATCTGCTGCGGCAGGCGTAGCGTCGCCCCGCCGCACGGATAGATGCCGCGTTTGACCTCAAGCATCGCGAACTGGGTGTCTTCGGCGACAACGCGCACGTCGGTGTTGAGCATGATCTCGACGCCCCAGGTGTAGCAATAACCCTGCGCGGCGAACACGATCGGCTTGCGGCAGCGCGGCCCCTGCAGGCAGAACGGATCGAGCGCCGGTGCCTTCAGCGGAAAACCCTTGCCGCTGCCGAAGATCGGCGCCCAAAGATCCAGTTCTACCCCTGCCGTGAAGTGTTTGCCTTCGGCGTGCAGCACACCGACGCGCAGCTCCGGATCCTGATCCAGTTCGGCATAGGCCAGACCGAGGTCGTGGTACATCGCCGGCGACAGCGCGTTGTACTTGTCCGGACGATTGACCTTGATGTCGAGTACATGGCCTTCGCGGTGCACTTCGATGTGAGACACGGCAACTCTCCTGATTGATGTGGCGCCACGATACACGTGGTGCACGCAAGCATGCAGTAGCAGCACCGGCGCGGTGGAGTGAAAACCTGGTCGATCGCCTCGAACGAATCCATCGCATCGGTGATGCGGAAAAACCCGGCGACGTCGCTCAGGCTGCTGATGTCGGAAGACACGAGCGATGTCAGGGCCAGACGCTGTCTGTCCACAGCGGCGGCGGCGATCGAGGTGAGCTTATCGATCGTGTGCAGCGCGCGAATCCTGCGGGGCTTGGTCGCGCTGGTGCATTCCGTAGTCGCGCAAAACCTCGGCGACCCGCAGCCGGTAGTCGTCGAAGATCGTGCGACGACCGGCATCCTGGATGCGGCGATGCGCTTCAAGGTTGCGCCACTGCCGCACCGCCTGCTCATCGCGCCAGAATGACAGCGACAGCATTTTTCCTGGTGCCGCCAAGCTGCCGAAGCGTTCGATCGAAATGAAACCATCAATGTCGGCGAGCAGCGGCCGCAGCTGCTGGGCCGCGTCGAGATAGGCCTCGCCCCGCTCAGGATGCGGCTGCGCCTCGAAAATCACGGCAATCATGCCAATGCTCCGTGGGCGAGAAGACCGATCGTGCCCTCGACGTTCTCGAGGAAGCTCCGCTGCTCGCGCAGGATGAAGCGCCGCACCTGCGCGTCCCTGAAATTGGCGCAAGCTTCGGCATCGCTTTTAAGCCGCTGACGGTAAGCTTCGTATGCTGCGAGACTGTCGAATGTGACCAGCCCCCAAGCAATGTCATTGCTGCCCTCGTGTGGCAGGAAGTAGCCGACGAGCGTGCCGCCGCAGCGCGGAATGATCTGCCCCCAGCGCTCGGCATAGTTGGCAAATTCCGCTCGCTGGAACGGATCGATCCGGTACCGAATGAAACAGGTGATGGCCATGTCTGCTCCTTTTGTGCCGTTCCACGATAGGCTGTTGTCGTGCTCAAATGGTTCGTTTAGCATCGAACCATGAAAGACGGCCCCAACATCGTCGGTATCGCCGCTCTGATCGGCGATCACGCGCGGGCAGAAATTCTCACCGCATTGATGACCGGTCAGGCACTCACCGCAACCGAGCTGGCCGCCGTCGCCGGCATCACCAAGCAGACTGCGAGTGCCCATTTGGCGAAACTGCTCGACGCCCAGCTCCTCGCGGTTGAAACGCAGGGACGTCATCGCTACTTCCGGCTCGCCGAGCGCGACGTTGCGCAGCTTCTGGAAAGCCTGATGGGTGTCGCCTATCGCGTCGGTGCCGTGCGTCTGCGTTCGGGCCCGCGCGAACCGGCGCTGCGCAAGGCGCGCGTCTGCTACGACCATCTCGCCGGCGAACTCGGCGTGCTGATCTATGACTCGCTGATCGCGCGCAAGATGCTGCGCGCCGACAATGACCACCTGCAGTTGCTGCCCGCCGGGCTGCGTTTCTGCGAAAGCTTTGGCATTGATATCGACGCCCTGTCCGGCCGGCGTCGTCCCTTATGCCGCGCGTGCCTGGACTGGAGTGTGCGACGCCGACATCTGGCCGGCACACTCGGCGCGGCGATACTCGCCCGTTGCTTCGCACTGGGCTGGGCGCGTCGCGCCAAGGACTCGCGTGTAATCAACTTCAATGTGTCGGGTGAGCTGGCCCTGCGCCGGCAGTTCGCTTTGCCCCGCGCCTGATGACGGCTTGAAGAGAATTGTTCGGTCGCGGTCGCGAGCGACCTGGTCAACGACACGCACGTGATCGCTCATCGCGACTTTGAACTTTCTAAGATGCCGTGTAACCACCATCCACCGGCATGCTGGCGCCGGTGATGTAGCTCGCCGCGTCAGAGCACAGCCACAGAACGAGTGCAGCAATCTGTTCGGGTTTGGCGAGCTGCTTCAACGCAGTCCGGTCCAGCCCTGACTGCAGCTTCTTTGGCGTAAACGCTGTCGACTCGCCAACCGTCAGCTGGGTTTCCACGAAACCGGGGCAGATAGCGTTGATCCGGATGCCGTTGCGACCGTATTCAAGCGCGGCTGCTTTGGTTAACCCGATCACGCCGTGCTTCGACGCGCAATACGCCGCACCGCCGACCGGGCCGACGAGACCCATGATCGACGCCGTATTGACGATCACGCCGCCGGCCGCCTTCATGGCCGGCAGTTCATGTTTCATGCAGTTGAAAACGCCGCCCAGGTTGATATCGATGACACGCTGCCACTCGTCGATCTCGCAATCCGCCGTCAGCGATGGCCGCGCCACCACCCCGGCGTTGTTGAACGCGATATCGAGGCGTCCGTAGTTTTCAAGTGCTGCAGCGACCATCGCCGCGCAATCGGCAGCCCGGCGCACGTCCGTCTGCGCGAAAACGGACCGCCCGCCTTGCCCGGTGATCAGCTCGACCGTCTCGCGCGCGCCGGCTTGATCGACGTCGGCCACCACGATCGCGCAACCGCGTTCGGCCAGTACCAGTGCGGCAGCACGACCGATTCCCGCACCGGCACCGGTGACGATCGCCACCTTGCCGGCAAACTCGCTCACACCGGACAGACCTTGGCGCGCATCATGACTTGAAGCTCCAGCTCAGCGTCGCGCCGAAGGTGCGCGGCGACGCATACAGCGAATTGGTCGCGAAGTCGGTCTCGAAACGGTTGATGTAGTAAACCTCGTCGGTGAGGTTGTGGCCAAACACCGACAACCGCACATTCAATGGTTCGAACAGATAGCTGATGCGGCCGTTGAGCAAGGAATAGCTCGGCTGCTTGCTGGTGTTCTGCGTGTCGAAGTAATAGCCATCGTTGTAGCTGTAGTCGACGCCGATTTCGAACATGCCACCCGGCACCGCGGCGGCGAAGTTCGGACCGACCGTGAAGCTGTACTTCGGCGTGCGCACGGCGTCATTGCCGGCGAAGTCACGCGGAGGTCCCAGCGTGAGCGACCCCTGTCCGAAGAACAAGCCGGTCGTCGGGTCGAAGCCACTGCCGTCGGGGAACGACGTGTATTTGGCATCCAGATACGAACCCGCGAGCTTCAGCACGAAGCCCGGCAACATCTCGGGAAACATCTGCCAGGTCGCTTCGAAATCGACGCCCTTGATCTTCGCCTTGTCGGCATTGACCAGATTCTGAGCGCCGCCACTTTGCAAGGACACGATCTGCGTTTGCAGATTCTTGATGTTGTTGATGAAGCCGGCAATGCTGTAACGCAGCGTGCCGTTCAACACGGTTCCCTTGTTGCCGATTTCATAAGCCGTAACGGTTTCCGGCTTCACGTAGCGCGGCTTCGTGTAGATCGCCGGCATGTTGTACGTACCGCTTTTGCTGGCACGTGATCCGGTGATGTAGAACAGCTGGCCGTCCCAGGGCTTGAAGTCGAGCGTGACCTTCGGCGAGAAATCATCGCGCGTCGTGCTTTCGAGCCCGAACGGCAGCAACGTGATCGGCCCGGCGGAGGTTGTCAGAGCACTGTCGGCTTGTGTCGTGCCGCGCTTCTCATGCTGGAAGCGCGCGCCCAGCGTGATGTCGAACCAGTCGCTGGGATAGAAAGTGGTTTGCAGATATGCGGCTTTGGCTTCGGTTTCCAGGGTACTGAACAGCGTCAGCTGCACGCCGCTGGTCGGCAGCGGCAATCCGGGGGGCAGCAGTGACAGCAGCCCGTTGAGCGCGCCCAGCAGCCCCGGCGGCAGGAACAAGGGATTGCTGCCGGAGCCGACGCCGAAGATCACCGGATCGTAACCGGCGTCCGACCTGAAATAGTACAGACCGGCGGTCAACTCCATCCAGTCCGGAAAGACGCCGCCAGGCTTTGACAACAGTTGAAGTTCGCCCGACTTCACTTTTGAAAATTGGTTCGATGCATGGAAATAGACCAGCGGTTGTTTCGCCGAGTCAAAGTCGTACATCAGATCGGTATGGACGTCCTGGTAGCTGCCAAGCAACTTGACGTCGAACCATTCTGGCTTCCACGCCACCTGCCCGTAGTAAAGATCGTTATCAGCCTTCAGCGAAGGGTTGTAATCGATACTGGCCTTGCCGGGTGGCGCCGAGCGGATACCGAGCAAGGCGCCGAGCGGCTTCGGATTCTCGACCGTATTGACGATACTGCCCGGCCCTTCCGAACGCGTCAGCAACGTGCTCGCGCTGATCGTGAATTCGTCGATCGGCTGCCAGTCGAGATGAACGTCGAGACCGCGGCTCTTGTCCTGATCGAGTTCCTTGATTTTCGAATCGTCGGCGAGCCCGTAGTACGAGTCCGCTCGCTTGTAGAGTCCGGAGACGCTGGCGCGCAGACCGCCAAACAGCGGGCCGGAAACGAAGGCCTTGGCCTCGCGATTCGAAAAACTGCCACCGGTCAGATCGATATTGGCCTCGTACGAATCCGTCGGCTTCTTGGTCACGATGTTGATCGCGCCGCCGGTTGCGTTGCGGCCGAACAGCGTACCCTGCGGCCCCTTCAAGACCTCGATCCGCTCGAGCTTGACGAATTCCTGCGCGAGTCCATGTGCAAACGGCAGGTAGACGCCGTCGATATAGGTCGCCACGCTCTGGTCGGCCGTCGGCTCAAATGCATCACTGCCGACACCGCGAATATAAATCAGGGAATAGCCGACAAGATTGTTGTAGGTCAGTCCGGGCGTGATCGTGGCCAGGGCAGTCGGATCGTCGATGCCGCGCGCTTCGAGCTCATCGCCGGAAAAAGCGGAGATCGAGATCGGCACGTTCTGCAGATTCTCCTCGCGCTTCTGTGCCGTCACGATGATCTCGGCCATCAGACGGCTGGGATTGGCGTCCGCCGCAACGGCGACCGGCGGCGGTGCGTCGTCGCCGACCGGAATGGTCGGCAGCACAGCAGCCTCCGGTGCGCTTTCAGCATCCGGGCTTAGCGGCGCTGCATCGACTGCGTCCGTCTGGGCATCCGTGACAGCAGTCTGAGCATTGAAATCCTCAGGCTCACTGCCGGCCTGCGCCGAGGTGTCAACACCGGCGGCGTCATTCGCACTCGCGTCGGCGGGAACCGGTGACGTTGCACCGCTCTCGCCGGCGGAGGAATCCGTTGCAGCATCGGGGGTATTGGAGTCAGCGGACTGACTGCTGAAATCCGCCTCGCTCACTGTCGCCGCGTCATACGAGTCGGCGCCTTCGACGGTATCCATCGTCGACTGTGCGAGCGCCGGAACACTCATCGACAGCGCCGCAAGTCCAATCAAGCCATCCCGAATCTTTTTCATCGCCTTGCTCCCCTGCTCGTTCGTCCACGCCTGCTGGCAACAGAACGTGTCCTCCATGCGCACCCATCGGAATCTGGTCCAGCGGTGTGCGTTTTTCAGTATCTGGATCAATCAAAAATGCGGTGGGCACAATCACCCGCCATGAACACGAGGCTAAGCGTCACGCCCGAAACCGTATTGATCCGGTCCGACAAATCCGACACATGTGACGACTCGACGTGAGGTAACGGCCCCACGGTTTGCCCAGGCCACTGCGGCTACTGCGCGGTGTAGCCGCCGTCGGCAGCAAGGGCGTGACCGGTAATGAAACTCGCCTTGTCCGAACACAGCCAGATCGCCGCATCGGCGATCTCCGAAGGCTCGGCAATGCCGTGCAATGGCGCGAAGTTCGAGAGCCGTTCGCGGATGGCCTCGCTCATGTTCATCGCCGCCTCGACCATCGCGCTGCGCGTCACGCCAGGACAGAGTGCATTCACGCGAATATTGGACTTGGCGTACTGCAGCGCCGCGGCCTTGGTGAGGCCGATGATGGCGTGCTTGCTCGCGGTGTAGCCCTGCAGGATGGGGTCAGCCTGACTGACGAGGCCCTGCACCGACGACATGTTGACGATCGCACCGCGGCCGCGTTTGATCATGTGCGGGATCTGGTACTTCATGCACAGGAACTGGCTGATGAGATTGACGTCGAGGATGCGGCGAAACACCGACTCATCCCACGCCGCATCATTCGGGTCGGTGATGCCGGCATTGTTGAATGCACAATCAAGTCCGCCGAAAACCGAAACGGTCTGCTCGACGAGGGCTTCGACGTCGGCAGCCTTCGATACGTCACCGACCACCAGCAATGCGTCGCCGCCCGCGGCACGAATCTGCGCCACGGTTTCGGCGCCGCTGTCGCGGTTGATGTCCGACACGGCAACGCGTGCGCCTTCCTGTGCGAACCCAATCGCGGCGGCGCGGCCGATGGCGCCGCCGGCGCCGGTCACGATCACGATCTTGTCGCTGAACGAACCCGCCATCTGCATCTCTCCGTGTGGTTTTCGATACGCGCCGCTGGTCAGCCGCCGTTCTTGCCTAGCATGCGTGCATAGCTCGGGTCGTCGCGATCATGGCGTCCGCGGACATTGAGCTGCGCGTACAGACCGCTGTCCCACTGTACCGTTGCCGCACCGTTCTGATTCCAGTCGTGGATGAACAGACGGCGTGCGATCCGCCATTCGCCCTTGCGCCGTTCAAACTGATCGGCGTAGCGCCCGCCCACCACCATTTCGGATTGCGTGCCGTCTTCGGCGGCCATCAGGTGATAGGCGACGACATAGGTTTCAGACGATGCGCGGTCGCCGTCGACTTCGATCAGCATGTTGCTGATGCTGTGCATCGTCACCTTCATCGTCTTGAGCATCGGCACGATGAACTCGGCAAATTCCCAGGCGTTGCCATTGAACAGGCCGTGTTCTTCGATTGCGTCGGGCCAGTACGCCGACTTCAGAAGCGCCTGATCACAGCGATCGATGCCGCGGCAGTAGGTCGCCAGCAGTTTCTGAATTTGCAGATGGTCCCAGAGCATCTGGGTCTGTGATGCGTCCATGATGTTCTCCGCAGCGCTCGATGCCGTTGTCAGTGATTGGCTTCAGATCCGATCAAACGCAAGATGCAGTTCGCGTGGACCGTAGGCGAAGAAATGGGGATCGCGCACCACGCTGGCCTCGCCGTTTGCCAGCCGGATATTGCGCATGCGCGCCAGCAGCTTGACGATCGCGATCCGGATTTCGGCGCGGGCCAGCCGATTGCCGACGCAGGTATGCGCGCCGTAGCCGAAGGTCAGATGCTGGGCCGCGTTCTTGCGTTCCATGTCGATCATGTCCGGATTGTCGAAATGAGCGGGATCGCGATTTGCCGCGCCCCACTGCAATACGACGACCGAGCCCTTCGGCACGCGCACGCCGGCGATGTCCATGTCGTGCTTGGGCTCGCGGAACAGCTTCTGCACGGGGGCATCGAGCCGCAGCGTCTCCTCGACGAACTGAGGCACCAGCTCGGGCTGCGCGCGCAAGCGTTCCTGCAACTCGGGGTGTTCGACCAGACGCAACATCGCATTGGCAATCGCGTTGGCGCTGGAATCATTGCCGCCGGCCATCACCTGCTCACAAAGCGCCGCGACCTCCTGCAGTGAAAGCTGGCGACCATCGACCGTGGCATTGGCAATGTCGCTGAGCAGGCAGGGTTTCGGGCTTTCACGATATTCGCGCACTCTCGCCGCGGCGTACTGATGCAGCTCGCAGATGATGTGCGCCAGCTCCAGCTGGCGCGCTTCGCTGTTCGACTGATCCTGATTGGCGATCACGGCGTCGGTCCAGCGCTTCAGTTGCGGCAAGTCGGAGCGCGGCATGCCGAGCAAATCCGTCAGCACCGCCTGCGGCACGATGCCGGCGAATTCGCTGCGGAACTCGATCTGCGGCTTGCCGATGAAGCGGTCGATCATGTCGTCGACGATGCCTTCCAGATGCTCTTCCATCTGTTTGACGCGCACCGGCATGAAGGCCTTGTCGACAAACGAACGATGGAATTTGTGTTCGGGAGGATCGCCGACGACCAGCAGGGGAATCTGTGGAAAACCTTCCTCGGCAAAAATTCGATCGACCTTGTCCTGCACCTCCGACTTCTGCTTGCACATCAGAATGCCGGTGAAGCTCGACAGGTTCTGGGTGTCGGCGGTCAGCTTGCGAACGAGTTCATAGTCGGTCACGAAGTACCAGCCGGTCACGGGATCGATGAATACCGGACCCGCCTCACGAACCTCGCGGTAGGTCGGGAATGGGCACTTCTGGATCTCCGGATCCATGAAGCTGATGGCTTTGTCCACGACTTCGACTCCCAATGTCCATGCCGCACATCCGCGCGGCGTACCGACTATCGATTGACGCCCGGCGTGTCACGCAGGAACTCACGCAAACGCCGATGGAAATTACTGATCGCGCGCTCCTGGACAGGATTGGTCCGCGATCCCGAAAATGCGCGCGACTTGAGGCCTTTCTGGACCTCCGCCACATTCGCGAAATCCTGGCGGAAGATCAAAGGCCACTCCCCATCCTGCCAGTTCTGATAGAACTCGCGCTTGAGCGGCGGGGCCTTGCCTTCACCGTAGCGCTGCAACGACCACACGTCGAAAATGCAGCTCTCGGGATCGTTGCCATTCGGGCGCGCCCGATACCAGAGCACGCCATCGACAAAGCCATGAAGATAGATGGTGTTCGGAAACACATGCCAGTCGAGTTTGGAATTCTCGATGTACTCGGGCGTCAGATCGGCGGGCCAGCCTGAGCCGTCGGCCGCCGCTGCTTCCAGCTGGAACTGCACCCATTTGCCGAGGACTTCGATCGGCTCGGTGGTAGCCGGCAC
>DATCXY010000095.1:0-3655 GCA_036570585.1 Solimonas sp.
GTCAGGCGCTGTGCACTGGCGCGCTGCCATTCGTTCGGGGCGCTCATGAACTGGCCTCGTTCAGTGCGGCGGCGGCCAGCGCGATGCGCGCATCGAGCCGCGCATCGAGATACGCCGATTCGGTCTGCACGCGGCAGTCGCCGCGCGCCAGTGCCGGATCATCGAAAATGCGGAAATTCTCGGCTTCGGGCGGCGGCAGCAGTTCATCGCGAGCCTGCCTGGCATCGTCGGGGTGCAGGTACAGCCGGATATCGCGCAGGTCGGCCGGCAAGGCGGCGAGCGCGGTGCGCGCCAGCGTCAGCACACGTTCCGGCGCCAGCGTCAGTTCCTCGTCGAGCAGACGCCTTGCGACGGCACAGGCCAGATCGACCAGCGCGCGCTCGACTTCATCATCAAGCGTCGCCAGCGGTCTTGCGATCTGTTCGATCAGGCCACGCAGCCGTGCAACCTGCTGGTTCATGTCCTCGCGGCCGGTCTTGAGACCATCGGCGTAACCGCGTTGACGGCCTTCCTCGTAGGCCGCCGCTTCAATATCCTCGATCGCCTGCGCGGTCAGCGGCGCATCGTTCGACGCGCTCTCGAACACCGGCATCTGCCAGCGCGCGAACTGCGCCTGCGGATCGGCCAGCACCTCGCTGTCGGCCGCGTCGCGCATCAGACGAAGGCCTCGCCCTTGCCGCCGAGCACGATGGTGCCGGCGTCAGCCAGACGTCGTGCGATCGCGAGGATTTCCTTCTGCGCGGCTTCGACGTCGGCAAGCTTGGCGGGGCCCTTGGCCTCCATGTCCTCGACCAGCATTTCGGCGGCGCGCTTGGACATGTTCTTGAGAATCTTGTCCTTGACGCGCGGGTCGGCGCCCTTCAGCGCGAGGCCCAGCGTCTCGCCGGAAATCTCGCGCAGCAGCGCCTGCGTGCTGCGATCATCGACCTCGGCGAGATCGTCGAACACGAACATCAGATCCTGGATGCGCTGACCCAGATCGGCATCGGTCTCGCCGATCTTGGCGGTGATCACCTGTTCCTGCGTCGAGTCCATCAGGTTGAGAATGTTGGCGGCGACCTTGACGCCACCGACGCTCGACGATTTGAGATTGCTGCCGCCGGAGAACTGCTTCTCCATGATTTCGTCGAGCTCACGCAGCGCCTGCGGCTGAATGCCGTCGAGCCGCGCGATGCGCATCAGCACGTCACTGCGCATCCGCTCCGGCAGCAGCGGCAGGATTTCCGCCGCCTGATCGGGGTCGAGATACGCGAGCACGATCGCGACGATCTGCGGATGCTCGTTGCGCACGAGGTCGGCGACCGCGCGCGTTTCCATCCACTTCAACGCTTCCAGACCCTTGCTGTTGCGGCCGAGCAGGATGCGGTCGATCAGACCACCGGCCTTGTCGGCACCCAGCGCGTTGACCAGCACACGGCGCACGTAATCATCGGCGCCGACGCCGAGCGACGTCTGGTCTTCGAGCTCGAGCACGAAGCGATCGATGACCGCGATCGCGTGTTCACGCGTGACGTTGGACAGCGAGGCCATCGCCGCGCCGACTTTCTGCACATCCTTGGCGCTCATGTGCTTGAGCACTTCCGCCGCCTCGCCTTCGCCCAGCGAGAGCAACAGGATCGCGGCGCGTTCGGTACCGCCGGTGTTAGCTGCGTCGCCCATCAGCCGTTCTCCGCGCCGATCCAGGACTTCACCACCTGCGCGACACGCTTGGGATCTTCACCGACCGCCTTGCGCGCGAGCTGCAATTTCTGGTCATACGGCGATGGCCCCGCCGCCTGCAGCGACAGCTGATCGTCGGCAAGCGCCGACGTCGCCAGTGCAACCTGGCCACCTTCGACCGTACCGACCAGGGCCGGCGCCGTGGTCGGCGCGGCAAGCAGCTGGCGCAGCGCCGGCCGCAGGATGAACAGGATCAGCGCCAGCAACAGCAGCACGCCACCGGCCTGCCGCGCGATCGACAGCACCTGCGGCTGCTGCCAGATCGGCAGCGCACTCACCGGCTGAATGCTCTCCGGCTGCACGAATGCCGCGTTTTGCACGGAGACGCTGTCGCCGCGGGCGGCATCAAAGCCGACGGCTTCCTTGACCAGCGATTCAACCTTTGCAAGCTGCTCCGACGTCAGCGCCACCATCGTCGTTTTCTGATCCTTGCCTTCGCCTTCGGTCTTCGGCACGTGATCGACCAGCACGGCGACCGACAAGCGCTTGAGGCGGCCGACCGACTGCCGCGTATGGCTGAGCGTGCGATCGAGCTCGTAGGTGCGGCTCTCCTGCTTGCTCTGCGACTGCACGTCGCTGTCACTGCCGGCGCCAGCACCAGCGAGTTCATTGAGTTTGGGATTGGTGCTCTGTGCCGGCGGCGTGTTGCTGGTCGCACCCGGCACGCCGGCGGCGGTCTTGGCACCACGCTGCGTGTCTTCGGAAATCTGCTCGCTGCGGACCTTGGCCGGATCGGGGCCGTACTGCTCGCGCGCCTCCTCGGTTTCGGAGTAGTCGATGTCCGCCGCCACCTGTGCGTTGACGCGGCTGGCGCCGACCATCGGTGTCAGCAGCTGCTCGATGCGACGCTGGTAATCGGATTCGACGCGACGCGTGTAATCGAACTGCTCGGCGGTACGCGCCAGCGCGCTGTCGGCTTCGTTGGTCAGCAGATGGCCGAACTGGTCGATCACCGTCACCGCCGCCGGCAACAGCCCCGGCACGCTGGAGGCGACCAGATGCACGATCGAGGCAACCTGATCGGCCTCCAGCGTGCGCCCGGAATACAGCTCGATGAAGACCGACGCGCTCGGAGCCTCGTTCTTGCTGGCGAATGCCGACGGTTTGGGAATCGCGAGGTGGATGCGCGCGCCGCGCACCTGCTGAAGATTGCCGATCGTCCGTGCCAGCTCGGTTTCCAGCGCATGCTGATAACGCGCGGTTTCGACAAACTGGCTGGTGCCGAAACCCTGATCCTTCTGCATCGACTCGAAGCCCTGACTCGCGCCATGCGGCAAACCCTGCGCCGCGAGTTTCAGACGTGCATCGTAAAGCTGCGCCTGCGGCACCGTCACCGTGCCGCCGTCGAGCTTCATCGGAATATCGGCGGCGCGCAGTGCGTCGGCGAGTTCGGCGGCGTCCTTGTCGGACAGATTGGCGTAGACCGGCACGTAGCCGGGCTGCTGCGACCATGACCAGACCAGCAGACCGACCGCGACGGCGGCAGCGATGCCGGCGAGAACCGCGAGCTGACGCAGAGCCGGCACATCCTTGAGCTGCCGGACCGCGGGAAGAGTGAGCGTCGCCATTGCGTATGCGTCCGGCCTACAGCGGCATGTTCATGATGTCCTGATACGCCGCCACCAGGCGGTTGCGTACCTCGGTCATCGCCTTGAACTGGACCTGCGCCTTGGCGCCGGCCAGCATCACGCTCGACAGCTCGACGTTGGGGTCGCCCATCGCGAACGACTTTTGCAAGTCCCGGGCGTTGTTCTGTGCGCCATTGACCTCGTTGATCGCGGTCTTCAGCACCGACGCAAAGCCGCCTTCGGCCGGCTGCGTCGCGTCCGCCTGCTGCACGCGCGCCGGTGCCAGCGCGGTCTGCGCCTGCATGCTGCGGATCTGTGCAAGAACGCTGCTGACGTTGATTTCGTTCATGGGACGGCGCTGCGTCGTG
>DATCXY010000096.1:0-15372 GCA_036570585.1 Solimonas sp.
GCCGTTCTGGCCATAGCCCGACATGCGCACCATGCTCAGACGTGGATTGATCGCGCTCAGCGCGTCCCAGCCCAGGCCCCAGCCTTCGAGCGTGCCGGGCCGGAAGTTCTCGACGACGATGTCGGCCTGAGCGACCAGTTCACGCAGCAGCGACTGACCTTCGGCGACACGCAGATCGAGCGTCACCGATTTCTTGTTGCGCGCGATCACCGGCCACCACAGCGACTTGCCGTCTTTGCTGCGCCCCCATACGCGCATCGGATCACCCTTGCCCGGCGGCTCGACCTTGATCACCTCGGCGCCGAAGTCCGCCATCAGCTGACCGCAGAACGGCCCGGCGATCAGCGTGCCCATTTCGATGACGCGCAGACCCGTCAACGGGCCGTGGGGAAAGTCGGAAAAGTCGTTCACGGATTCGGCGGTTCGGAAATCGGATGGCAATGATCGCATCGTACGGCCCATGTCACGCGGCATCGCGCAACACCAAATCGGCGCCCTTCTCGGCAATCATCGTCGTCGCGGCATTGGTGTTGCCGCCAACCAGCGTTGGCATCACCGACGCATCGATCACGCGCAGGCTCTGCACGCCGCGCACGCGCAGCTGCGGATCGACGACGGCCTCGGCGTCACTGCCCATGCGGCAGCTGCCGACCGGGTGATACGCGGTCTCGGCGTTCTGCCGGACCCACGCCAGCAACTCGGCGTCGCTCTGCACGGCAGCGCCGGGCTTCAGCTCTTCAAGCCGGTGCTCGTCGAAGGCGCTTTGCGCGAACACCTCACGCCCCCGCTTGATCGCCGCGACCAGGCGCAGCAGATCACGCTCGTCATGGCCGTAGTTGAAGTCGATATGCGGCGGCGCAAACGGATCGGCCGATGCCAGCGTGATGCGTCCACGCGAATACGGCCGCGTGAAATAGCTCATCAGCGAATAGCCGTAGCCCTGCCTGCTCGGCGCCAGATCGAGCGCATGGCACGTATCGACGGTGGGCATGAAGTGCCACTGGATGTCGGGCACCGCCTCGGCCGGCGTGGTCTTGATGAAGCCGCCGGCCTCGGCAAGATTGGTCGTCAGCTCGCCGCGCCGTTTCGTCGCGTACTGCCACAGCCCTTTGAGCGCACGACCGATGAAACTCGGATGCAGCGAGATGCCGACCCGCGTTTTCGAGCGCCACGAGATGTACGCATCGAGGTGATCCTGCAGATTGGAACCGACGCCGGGCGCGTCGTGTACGACGGTGACGCCGTGTTGCGCCAGCTCGGTGCGCGGCCCGACGCCGGACAACATCAGCAACTGCGGCGACTGGATCGCACCGGCGGCGAGCAGCACTTCACGCTGCGCACGCACCTCCTGCATGCGACCGCGCCGGCGATAACGCACGCCGACCGCACGCGTGCCGTCAAAGAGAATGCGGCTCGCCTGCGCCCCGGTAATCACCGGCAGATTCGGCCGTGCCTCGGCCGGGCGCAGATAGGCCGCCGCGTTGCTGCAGCGCTGCCCGCCTTTCTGGAATGCGCGATAGACCCCGACGCCTTCAGTCGCGCCGCTGATGTCGGCGTTGTAGCGATGGCCGGCAGCCTGCGCCGCAACCAGAAACGCCGTCGACAACGGATTGTCCGGATGTACACGCGCCGCGACATTCAGCGGTCCGCCGCCGCCGTGCAGCGCGTCTTCGCCCGGCTCGTGATGCTCGGACTTGCGGAAGTACGGCAGCACCTCGGCAAAGCTCCAGCCCTCGCAACCGGCTGCGGCCCAGGCGTCGTAGTCGGTGGCGTGCCCCCGCATGTAGCACATCGCGTTGATCGCGCTTGATCCACCGAGCGTCTTGCCGCGCGGACAATAAATCCGCCGACCGCCCAGATGCGCCTGCGGCTCGCTCCAGAACATCCAGTTGTGCTTCTTGTCCTGGATCAGCTGCGCGATGCCCCCGGGAAACCTGATGTTGAAGCTGCTGTCGCGCGGACCGGCTTCAAGCAGCAGGACGCGATGCGCGCCGCTGGCACTGAGGCGGTTGGCGAGCACGCAGCCGGCCGAACCGCCACCGACGATCACGTAGTCGTATGCCATCGCCGCGCTCACGCGAGCTTGCGCGCCGCGGTGCTCTGCGCGCCGTCAAGGCGCAGGTCAACCGCCCAGCCGACGATCGGTTCACGCTGCGCCGCCGCGGTCACGATCAGCGTCGCGTAGTGCTGTTCGAGCACGCTGCGACGGATCTTGCCAGTCGGCGTCAGCAGGCCGTTGTCCGGCGTCCAGGCGTCGTCGACGATGATGCAGCGCGCGATCCGTTCATGTTCATCGAGCGTCGCGTTGACGCTTCGCAGATCGGCGTGCAACGCAGCTTCGAGGTCGGCACGCGGCCGCTGCTGCGCGTTCGGTCCCAGCGTCGCCAGCAGGATCGGCTGATTGAGCCCGGCACCGACCACGCACATCTGTTCGATGTCGGTGTTGCGTGCCATCGCCGCCTCGATCTCGGCCGGCGCGACATACTTGCCCTTGCCGGTCTTGAACGCATCCTTGATGCGGCCGGTGATGTACAGGAAGCCGTCATCGTCGACGCGACCGCGATCGCCGGTGCGCAGCCAGCCGTCATCGGTGAACGCTTCGCGCGTTTTCTCCGGCTCGCGGAAATAGCCGCTCATGACCGCCGGATGCTTGAACTGGATTTCGCCGTCGGCATCGAGGCGAAACCCCGAACCGGGCAACGGTCGGCCGACTGAACCGGCGCGCGCCGTTTCCGGCAGTTCGATCGCGGCGTACGCGCAGTTCTCGGTCATGCCGTAACCCTGCAGCACTTTCAAACCCAGACGCGCGAACCATTCGATCTGCGCCGGCGGCATCGGTGCCGCGCCACTGCCCAGCGTGTCGACATTGCGCAGCCCCATCTTGCGACGCAGCGCGCGCTTGAACAAAGTGCCGACGATCGGCAGGCCGAGCAGACGATCGAGCTTGTGCTGCGGCAGCTTGCCGAGGATGCCGGCCTGGATGCGTGAGTACACCAGCGGCACGCCGGAGAAACGCGTTGGCGAAACGCGCGCCAGCGTCTCGGCGAGCGCTTCCGGTTTTTCGAGAAAATGCATTTCGGCACCGACCGCGAGGCCCATCGCCTCGCCGAAAATGCGCTCCATCAGATGCGCGAGCGGCAGATACGAGAACAGCACTTCGTGCGCCTTCGCGGCGATCGTGTGTTCGAGAATGTTGTCGATCGCGAACGCGATGCTGGCGTTGCTGAGCATCACACCCTTGGGATTGCCGGAGGTTCCGGAGGTGTAGATCAGCATCGCCACCGCGTCGTCGGGCGGCGGCGTGTAGTCGTGCATCGGCGCATGGCCCGCGATGAAGTCGCTCCAGCTACGCGTGGTCACCGGCACGCCGGGATACGGCAGGCCGATGCTGTCGATGTCGGCCGGCAGGCAGGCGACCAGTTCGTCAGCGTCGCCGGCCATCAGCGACGGACCGACGAAGATGTGATGAATGTCGGCGTGTTCGAGGATGTAGCCGAGCGTGGCCTTGCCCTGGCGCGGATACAGGCCGACCGCGACGTGGCCGGCCATGCTGATCGCCAGATCGGCGATCAGCCAGTGCGCGGTGTTGCGCCCGGAAATCGCGATGCGACTGCCGGCCGGCAAGCCCAGCGCGCGGATCGCCATGGCCGCGCGACGCACTTCGTCGGCGGCTTGCGCGAACGTGTAGCGGCGCTCGACATCATCGATCGGCTGGCACAGCCAGACGCGCTGCGGCTCACGCCGTTCCCAGTCCAGCAGGCGTTCCACGAGATTCATCGGCCTGGTCTCCTCCGTCCGATCGTCGGCGCGACGTTTTGTCGCTCCGCTACCGCTGCAATGCTTATTTCAGTGCGGCCAGCACCTGTGCGGTATCGGCACCAAGCTTCGGCGCCGTGCCGCCACGGGTTTCCGCATTCGAAAAACGCACCGGAAAATCGAACTGCGGTTTGCCGCTCGCGTCGTTCGACCACAGGCCGCGCGCCTGCACCTGGGGATTGGCGAGCGCTTCTTCCAGCGTGTAGATACCACTCAGGCAACAGTCGGCTTCGGCGCCGAGCGCTTCCCACTGTTCGCGCGTGCGCGTCTTGAACAGGATGGCCAGCGCATCGTGCAGTGGTTGTCCGCCGGGACCGGGGACCGGTGCCAGCTTCATCAGATCGGGCCGCTCGACCGCTTGCAGGAATTTGTGAAAAAACTTCAGTTCGAGCGCGCCGAATGCGACGTGCTTGCCGTCCGCCGTTGCGTAGAGCTTGTAGTTCGGCAGTGTGCCACTGAGCATGTCGCTGCCGCGCGGCAGACTGGCCTTGACCGTGCGCAGGGTGGTCGCCGCCGAGACCTGCAAGGCCAGCGAACCGTCGAGCATCGCGCAATCGACCAGCGTGCCTTCGCCACTGCTGCGCGCGCCGATCACCGCCGCGAGTACCGCGAGCGCGCAAGTCAGGCCACCGCCGGCGAGATCGGCGATCTGCACATTGGACACCGTCGGCGGACCACCCGCCGCGCCGGTCTGGTCGAGCACGCCGGCATAGCCGAGATAATTCATGTCATGGCCGGCACGATCGCGATACGGCCCGGTCTGGCCATAGCCGGTCAGCGCCGCGTAGACCAGCCGCGGATTGAGCACGCGCAGCGTCTCGTAGCCGCAGCCCAAGCGATCCATCACGCCGGGTCGGAACGATTCGACCAGCACATCGGCATCACGCACCAGCGCCTTCAGCGCCGCCACGTCGTCGGGCTTTTTCAGATCGAGCACGACCGAGCGCTTGCCGCGATTGATCAGCGTGAACATCTCTGCCGACATGCTCCGCGCGTAGTCACCAGCCGGCTCTTCGACCTTGATGACCTCGGCGCCGAGTTGCGCGAGATACTGCGTGCAGAACGGCGCCGGCAGCAGGCGCGACAGATCGATGATGCGGATACCGGCAAGCAGCGGATTCATGATTTCGTAATGAGGTGTTCGTGAAGGAGCGCGTTCAATGGCGACGATACAGGGTCACGACGCCGGCGCGGCAGGGGGGAATCAAACCATCGAAACGCATGGATTCTCCCATGCGGGTGATTCCGCGTATCAGAGCGTGCGCGATATCAATTCTTTCATGATCTCATTGGTGCCGCCGTAGATGCGTTGCGCTCGCGAATCGCAATACGCGCGCGCGATCGGATAATCCATCATGAAACCGTAGCCGCCGTGCAGCTGCACGCATTCGTCGACGATGCGGCCCTGCACGTCCGAACACCAGTATTTGGCAGCGGCCGCGGCCGCCGGCGAAAGCTTGTTCTCCAGTACCAGCTCGATGCAGCGATCGACATAGACCTGTGCGATCTGCCCTTCGGCCTTCATCTCGGCGAGCTTGAAGCGCGTGTTCTGGTAACTCGCGACCGCACGGCCGAAGACCTGACGCTGCTTGACGTACTCGATCGTCGTCTTGAGCGCGTACTCGATACCGCAGACTGCGCCGATCGCGATCTGCAGGCGCTCCCAGGCCAGCTCCTTCATCAGCATCGCGAAGCCCATGCCCGGCGCGCCGAGAATGTTGGTCTTGGGCACCCGCACATTCTCGAAGAACAGCTCGCAGGTGTCCTGTCCCTTCATGCCCATCTTCTTCAGCGGCTTGCCTTTCGAAAAGCCGGGGCGATCCGCTTCGATGATCACCAGGCTGATGCTCTTGGCGCCGCCGTCGCGATCGCCGGTCTTGCAGACCACGATCGCCATGTCGCAGTTATAGCCATTGGTGATGAAGATCTTCGAGCCATTGATGATCAGATCGTCACCGTCTTCCTGCGCGTAGGTGCGGACCGCCTGCAGATCCGAGCCCGTGCTCGGCTCGGTCATCGCAATCGCGGTGATCACCTCGCCGCGCGCCATCGGCGGCAGCCATTGCAGTTTCTGCTCGTGCGTGCCGAAACCGTTGATGTAATTGGCGACGATGTCCGAATGCAGGCTCCAGCCCGGGCCGGACAAACCGGCACGACCCTGCTCTTCCATCAACACCACGCTGTAGCGACGATCGACACCAGCGCCGCCGTATTGCTCAGGCATCGTGACACACAGAAAGCCGAGTTCGCCGGCACGCAGCCACGCCGCGCGATCGACGAACTGCTGTTCCTCCCAGCGCTCGTTCTGCGGCACACATTCGTCTTCGAGAAAGCGGCGCAGGCTGGCGCGGAAATCCTCGTGCTCGGACGAGAACAGGGTGCGCGGAATCATGTCGAGGCTCATGTCGGTCACGTAGGCAAGTGGCAGCGAAAGGGTCGAATCACGGACGTTCGGTAATCCGGATGACGCGAGCAGAAGGGAGATCGGAACAGGCTGGCATGGCCGCTGGCGTATGACGCGCAGGCAACATGGTATCTCCTCGTTTTATTGTGCTCCGGCATGCGTGGACGCGCGCCGGACAACGTCCGAACTATTGCGGAGCGTCCGCGAGCCTGTCAAGAAGCTTCACAATTTCTGCACCCCGGAAAAAAGCTTCATTACCGTAGCCAGCCATGCAACACGAATACCCGTTCGTCCAAAACGCTATTTGTGAAGTTTCTTGACAATATGATCGGGACTATGGATAGCTAGCAAACAGCTGCAGACAAAAAGCAGAGGTCCGGACACCGGCCCTGGAGGAGAAGCATGGTGAAGGCCCATCGCGTCATCGGGGACGGGAACCTTGTGGCGGACGTTCCGCGCACTCGCACGCTCGCGCGCACGACGATGCTTCCGGCGCTGCTGCTTGCATTGTTCGCAGCGCGGCCGGCAACGGCGCAGACGCCGCTGACGACGCCCGCCGATGCGCCTGTCGGCGTGACCGCCGGCGATGCCGCGTCGACCTCAGAATCACCATCGTCTGCCGCCGCATCGGCCAACCGCGCGGCGCCGGCGCCACTGAACACGATTGCTGTCGGACACCGGGAACTGCCGCCCAGTCCTCCGACCCGGCAGGCGCGGCGTCAGATCGCCGAAGTGATTGTCACCGCGCAGAAGACCGCGCAGCGACTGCAGGACGTGCCGATGTCGATCACGGCCGTCACCGGCGACTTCATGCGCGATGTCGGCGCCAACACCATCGCCGATGTCTCCGCGTATATCCCCAACGTGAAATTCTCGTCGGACACCGATCCGGCGCTAGGCCAGATCAACATCCGCGGCTTCGGCACCAGCCCGCTGAATTCCGGCTTCGAGAGCTCGGTCGGCTTCGTCGAAGACGATCTGTTCCTCGCACGCTCGCCGTACATCACCGATGGCATGTTCGATATCGATCGTGTCGAAGTACTGCGCGGTCCGCAGGGCACATTGTTCGGCAAGAACACCACCGCCGGCGTGTTCAGCGTCTACACCAAGGGGCCGACGCCGGAATTCTCGGGCGATTTCAACGCCAGCTATGCCAATCCCGAGGAGTTGCGCCTCGAAGCCGGGGCCGGTGGCATGTTTGCCGACTGGGGCGGTCTGCGCGTGTCGCTGCTCGATGTCGACCACAAGGGCGGCGAGCTGAAAAATACGGCAAGCGGTCGCAGCTTCGACGACATGTCGCAGCTGGCCGGCCGCATCAAGCTGTTGCTCAAGCCGTTCGACCAGCTCGAGAGCACGCTGACACTGCAGCGGTCGAAGACCGACGGCGACTACTGGCCGGTGCAGCTGTCGGATATTGCCGACAGCACACTCACATTCCTGCAGCACTACGATGCGAACGTCGATGACGACGGCTACAACCACAAGCTGTCGAACGATTTCGACGGCTATGTTCACAAGCAGTCGAAGACGGCCGGCCTGGTCACGCGATGGGACATCGGCGAACTCGGGCCGATCGACCGTCTGAGTTCGACCCTGGTGCTCGGCTATAGCGAAATGGGGGTCGACGCTTCGCCGGATCTCGACAACTCGCCGGCCAATATCGCGACTTTGCGCACGATCTGGAATCACCAGCAGCACAGCGCCGAATGGCGCTTCTCCGGTGATTTCGACAATGGCCTGTTCGGGCTCGGCGATGGCCTTAACCTGCTGCTCGGCGGGTTTTACATGAACACGCATTTTCGCCAGAGCACACAGGCTTCGGCGGGCCGCGACATCGCCGCGTATCTGACCACCGGCGATGCGATCCGCCAGCTCAGCGGCAGCACGACGACGCTCGCCCTGCCCGGCCTCGGCGCACTCGGCGATCTGCTCGCGGGCGTCGTCGCACCGGTGATCGGCGATGACCACGTCACGCTGTTGTATGACACCCATGTCGAAACACGCGCACTGTTCATGCAGGCGATCTGGCACTTGAGCGAACGCTGGGCACTGACGCCGGGCGTGCGCTTCAACTGGGAAAGCAAGACCGCCGACCTCAGCGGCGACTCGGTCTGCACCGCCCCGCCGATCTGCGTGATGCGCATCGCGCTGAGCGCAAAGAATTACAAGGTGCAAGGTCTGTCACGCGACGAGACCGACATCTCGCCAAAGATATCGTTGCAATATTTCTGGGGCAAGGACGTCACGCTGTATACGTCCTACGCACGCGGCTACAAGAGCGGCGGCTTCAACGCCGCATCGTTCGATGGCACCAACCTCATGTTCCAGCCGGAGAACGTCGAATCGTGGGAGGCCGGCATCAAGAGCAAGTGGTTCGATCACAGCCTGGATTTCAATCTTGGCGTCTTCCACAGCTACTTCGACAACTTGCAGACGCTGGCGATCGACGGCGCGTTCATCAATGTCGCCAACGCCGCGACTGCGATCTCGCAAGGCGTGGAAATGGACTTTCGCTGGCTTACGCCACTGCGCTTCCTCAACGTCAGCGGCTCGCTGGGCCTGCTCGACGCACACTACGACTCGTATCCCGACGGCCAGGCCACGGCCATGATGCCATCCGGCAGCAAGCAGGATCTCAGCGGCAGGACGCTGTCGTTCGCACCGAAAGTCACGGCCTCGCTGACGCCGACGGTCACGCTGCCGCTGGGCCGCTATCTGCTGCAGACCGCAGTCGACTGGCTCTACCAGGGCGACCAGTACACCGACATCGATCTCGACCCGCACACCTTCGAGCCGGCACATTCGACGTACTCGGCGCGCATCTCGCTGATCGATCCGAATCACGGCTGGACGCTGACCGTTGGTGGCAGCAATCTGCTCGACAAGAACTATGCGACGCAGGTCGTCGATACCGCATTCTTCCCCGGCGGCTACGGCGTCACGCAGGCGGCCGGTCGCAAACTCTACGCAGCGTTCGCGCTGAGCTTCTGAAGCACGTCGATGAATCCACCCGCGATCCGGCAATGAAAGCAGAATCCTCAACGTCATTGAAAATGCTGCGGCAGCGCGTGCTGCGCTTTGTCGAAGACGAGGTCTATCCCGCCGAAGCGGCGCTGGACGCGGCACCTCGCCCCAGACGCCATGCCTTGCTGCAGGACCTGATGCAGCGCGCAAAGGAGCGGGATCTGTGGGCGCTCGGCCACCCGCGCGAGCTTGGCGGCCAGGGCCTGCCGTTCATGGACTATGTTCGCATCAACGAGGTGATCGGCCGTTCGTTCTGGGCGATGCAGGCGCTCGGCACGCTGTCGCTGCAGGATTCGCTGATGGTTCACCAGCACGGCGGCGCGCTGTGGCGCGAACGCTATCTGCTGCCGATGATCGCCGGCGACTTCGTGCCGAGCTTTGCGATGACCGAGCCCGGCATCTCCAGCTCCGACCCGACTCAGCTGCAGACGCGCGCGCACCTCGAAGACGGGCACTGGCTCATCGACGGCCACAAGTGGTTCACGACGGGCGCCGCCGATGCGCGTTACACGACGGTGATGTGCCGGACCGAAACCGATGCACCGGACCACGCGGCGTTCAGCCTGATCATCGTGCCGACCGATGCGCCGGGCTATCGCATCGTCCGTGAACTGCCCGTGCTTGGCATCAATGGCGGTCACTACGAGATCGAACTCGATCGGGTTCGCGTGCCGGCCAGTCACCTGCTCGGCGCGCGCGGCAGCGGTTTCGCGATCGCGCAGCAGCGCCTCGGACCAGGACGCATCTATCACTGCATGCGCTGGCTCGGACAGGCGCAGCGCGCGTTCGACCTGATGTGCCGGCGCATGCAGGCGCGCAGCGCGTTCGGCGGCAAGCTCGCCGACAAACAGATCCTGCAGTCCTACGTGTTCGACAGCGCTGCCGAGATTCGTGCCGCGCGCTTGCTGACGCTGGACGCGGCACGCAAGCTCGATGCCGGCGAACAGGCGCGCGACGAGATCGCGATCATCAAAGTGGTCGGCGCGCGGATGCTGCACGATGTCATCGATCGCGCGATCCAGGTGCACGGCGCCGAAGGCCTCACCGACGACACGCCGCTCGGGCTGATGTATCGCCATGCACGCGAAGCGCGCATCTACGACGGCCCCGACGAAGTCCACCTGCAATCGCTCGCACGGCGCGTGCTCAAGCAGTATCGCGAGGGTGGCAACGGCATCGACTTCGGCGACGACGCATGAGCGGATCGGCTGAACTTGCCGACAAGCTGGTGTCCGCATGGCGCCGGCAGCGTGGCGAGGAAATCGACGTCAGCGCGCTGCAAGCGCTGTCGACCGGCGCCTCGTCCGACACCTATGCCTTCGATGCAACAAGCCGCGGTCTGCGCGAGCATTGCATTCTGCAGCTGTTCGGCGGCGGCGAATCGTTCGTCAGCGCGCTCAGCAAGACCGATCAGGCGCGCACGCAACAAGCGGCATTCCATGCCGGCGTGCGCACACCCGAGGTCATGCTGACGGTCGGCGTCGATGATGGTCTGGCCGAAGGTTTCGTCTCGCGTTTTGTCGAAGGTGAAACGCTCGGCAAACGCATCGTCGGCGATGCGCGCTACGCCAGCGCGCGGCGCGTGCTGCCACAGCAGTGCGCCGAGGCGCTGGCAGCGATCCATGCGCTCGATGCCGACGCCCTGCACTTCCTGCCGCTGCAGACCGCGCATGTCCAGATTGGCGAGCTGGCACAGCGGCATCACGGCTACGGCGAAGATCTGCCGGTGTTCGAAGCGGCCTTCGGGTGGCTGCGTGCGCATCAGCCGGCACCAACGT
The DNA here is from genome assembly GCA_036570585.1 of Solimonas sp. Classification (GTDB taxonomy): domain Bacteria; phylum Pseudomonadota; class Gammaproteobacteria; order Nevskiales; family Nevskiaceae; genus Solimonas. The sequence continues at coordinate 11,023 of DATCXY010000096.1, forward strand.
TGCCGCGCGTCGTTCACGGTGATTTTCGCACCGGCAATCTGCTGGTGGATGAGCAAGGATTGCGCGGCGTGCTCGACTGGGAACTTTCGCATCGCGGCGACGCAATGGAAGACCTCGGCTGGCTCTGCCTGCGCTCGTGGCGCTTCGGCTGCGATGCGCTGCCAGTCGGCGGCTTCGGCGAACGCGCTGCGTTTTACGAGCATTACCAAACGGCATCCGGCATCCCCGTTGACATCGCGGCCGTGCATTTCTGGGAAGTGCTCGGCACCTTGAAATGGGGCGTCATCTGTCAGTGGTTCTCGCATCGTCGCCTGCGCGGCGAGATCCAGGCACTGGAACCCGCCGTGATCGGCCGCCGCATCTCGGAAGTCGAACTGCAGCTGCTCGATCTGTTCGAAGGACGAGGACCGTAATCGTGTTCAGCAATCGTCCGCATCGCAACGAACTGTCGGCCGCCCTGCGCGAATCGCTGGTGGCGCTGATTCCGCAACTCGAAGGAAAACAACGTTTCGAGTTGCGCGTCGCGCTCAATGCCTTCGACATCATCGAACGCGAGACAGTCAGCGCCGGGGCAGCCGCCGAATCCGAGCGCATGCGGCTTGTGCAGCTGCTGGACCGCGACGGCACGCTCGTCGAGTTGCGGCGCGAGCTTTGTCTGCGGCTGCGCGACGGTCGCCAGCGTCATGACGCACCTGAGCTGCTAAGCGCGCTACGAGCCGGTGTGCTGGCGCGCCTGGCCTTCGACAATCCCGGCTTCAAACCTTTTTACCGTGACGGAGACCCAGCGTGAGCGGCCCATCGACGAGCAAGATCACAATCGAGCGCATCCCCTACGTGGTGTTGTTCCAGGAAAAGGCCGCGTACAAGGACACCTATGGCGGTGTCGCCGGCATGGTGCTGCTCAAGGCGCACCTGCTGAAACCGTCGGTGCCGTCGAAGACCGTGATCGTGTTCATGCACCCGATCGGCGGCGGCGAATATCTGCCGATGCCACATGCGCTGGCCAAGGCCGGCCATCACGTCATCTACTGCAACAGCCGCTATCCGGGTGTCGACTACGCGTTGCAGATGGAGAAAGTCGCGATCGATCTCGGCGAATGCATTCGCGATGCGAAGAACCGGCTCGGCTACGAGCGCGTCGTGCTCGGCGGCTGGAGCGGCGGCGGCTCGCTGTCGGCGTTCTACCAGGCTGAAGCAGAATCACCGAGCGTGACCTCGACGCCGGCTGGCGAGCCGCCCGATCTGACGCAGGCGAAACTGATCGCGGCCGACGCGCTGATGCTGATCGCCGCGCATGTCAGCCGCGCAACGACGCTGACCGAAAGTCTCGACGCTTCGATCATCGATGAAAGCGATCCGGACCAGCGTGATCGCGAGCTCGACCTCTACGATCCGCGCAACCCCAACCAGCCGCCATACAGCGCCGCGTTTCTCGCGCGTTACCGAGCCGCGCAGGTCGCCCGCAACCGGCGCATCACGGCCTGGGTCAAGGACAAGCTGGCCGCCCTGCGCGCGGCCGGTCGCGAGCACGAGGAGTTCGCCTTCGTCGTGCACGGCACGATGGCCGACCCGCGCTTCATCGATCCGGCCGTCGATCCCAATGATCGGCCGCCGGGTCAGTGTTTCCTTGGCGATCCGAAGACCGTCAACATGGGTCCGGTCGGCCTCGCACGCTTCTGCACCCTGCGCAGCTGGCTGTCGCAATGGAGCTATGACGACAGTCACGCCGACGGCGTGCGCGCATTGGCGCGCATCAAGGCGCCGGTGCTGGTGATCGGCAACTCGGCCGACGACATCTGTACGCCGAGCCATACGCAGCGGCTATTCGATGCGGTCGCGCACGATGACAAGCAATTGGCGCAAATCCAGGGCGCCACGCACTATTACCTGGGCCAGAAGCAACAACTCATGGAGTCCGTGTCGATCGTCGATTCCTGGCTGCTCGCACACGGGCTCGGGAACACCTGATGAAAGACAAGAAGTCCGTTTCGACCTCCCGCTATTTTCTGATGAGCGGCCTGCTGCACGCGTTCTACTGGATGGACGAGGGTTTGCAGAATCATTTGCGCGCCGCCGGCATGCCGGCCGTGTCGCGCACGCAGTCGCTGATCATGACCAATGTCGCCGACGGTGTGACGCGGCCGGCGGAACTGGCGCGGCGCCTCGGCATCAGTCGTCAGGCCGGGCAACAACTGCTCGCCGATCTGCAGACGCGCGGCCTGATCGAACTGGTCGCCGACCCGGCCGATGCGCGCGCCAAGATCATCCGCTACAGCAAGCACGGCGTGCAGATCGGTGAAGTCACGGTGCGCGCTCTCGAACATATCGACAGCGAGATCGAGAAACGTCTCGGCGCCAGGATACTGGCCGACCTCCGTCGCATCCTGCTCGAACGCGACTGGGGAGAACCGGTCGCCGCGCGAGCCGTCGACGTCAAGCTGCAGAACCGCCGCAAGGGACCGCCACTCGAAGCGGTGATCAAGCGGCCCGTACGGTCAGCCGCTCCTGCAACGACGAAGACGGTGCGCAAGGCGGGCACGAAAAAAACCACCAAGAGCGTCAGGACACCCGCACCACGCAAGCGTTGACAGCATCGACGGCTGTGGCTTTAATTCATTTAGTCCAGTTACTTGACATTATTAGATGGCAGACGAGGAAGCCACCATGAACAGCGACAGCACTCCTGCACGTGGCGCAGCAACCGCAAAGGGCATCCACCACGCGGCGTATCGCTGCCGTGATGCCGAACAGACGCGCTGGTTCTACGAAGACGTGCTGGGCTTTCCGCTGGCGATGACGCTGGTGGCCGATATCGTGCCGGGCCTGCGCAAGCGCGTGCCGTTCATGCATCTTTTCTTCGAGCTTGGCAACGGCGAATACATCGCGTTCTTCGACCAACCCGAGACCGCGCAGACCGAACACTTCAGGAATGCCGACAGCTTCGACCGCCACATCGCCTTCGAGGTTGCCGATGAAGCCGCGCTGCGCGACGTGCAACGCCGCATCAATGGCAAGGGCGTGTCTTGCCTCGGGCCGGTCGATCACGATTTCGTCAAGTCGGTTTACATGTATGACCCGAACGGCCTGCAGGTCGAGTTCACGACCCGCACCGACAGGCACGATCACATCATGGCCGAGGAGCGTGCCACCGCACATCGCGTGATCCGCGAATGGAGCGCGAACACGCGCCAGGAGAAGGAAGCCAAGTTCGGCGCCGAAGTGCTCGATCGCCGCAGTCGCCAGGTCGATCGCAGCCCGCAACGCTGATCGGCCCATCACGGCAATGATCATGGACGCCCTGCGCCAATGGCTGTCGCCGTGGTATCTGGAAATCAAGTTCGTGCATCTGGCCGCGGTCATGGCCTGGCTCTGGAGTACATCAGTCGCTTACGTACATTACCTTTTGCCAGCGTTTCGCGCGTGGCGGCGCAACCCGGATGACGAAGGAGTGATTGCGCTGCGGGATTGGGTCATGGACCGCTTCGATCGCGGTGCCGTCATCGAGCACATCGCCTTTCCCATCGTCATGATCAGCGGCCCGCTGTTGTACTGGGTCGGCGGCTGGGACAGCTCGGCGACCTGGCTGATGATCAAACTGCTGATCGTGATCGGCTTCTTTCTGCCGATTGAATGCTGCGATTATCACCTGTCGCATTTGGGTGGCAACAAGCGCAAGGCGCTGGCCAGCGGCGGCACGCAGCACCGCGAACGCAAGCTGCATCTGCATTGGTGGTTTCTGCTGGTCACGACGCCAGTGATCATCTATTTCACTGGCATCGTCGTATTTCTCGCCGTGACCAAGATCAGCATCGGCTGATGGACGACAAGGCCGACAGCCCGGACGCCCCGCCGATGTTCTCCGGCACGCCACGGAAGTATCGGCGTATCGCCTGGCTGCTCGCGATCAGCACGCACGCATTCCTGTATGGCGGACTGCTATTGATCGAGTACGTCTGGCGCGGTCGCGACTGGCTGCTTGGCGCAAAGCCGATCGTGTTCACCGTGTTCTCCATGCTGTTGTTCGCGCAGCTGTGCCATCGATCGCTGATGTATGTCGATACGCAATACGGTCGCGGTTCGCGCTGGCGGCTCGTCGCGCACCACGTCAAATTGCCGGAAGAGCGCTGAGACCGGCGATGCGGCGATTCCCGCCCCACCGGATCAAGATTTCGATCCACGGCAAATCGCGGATTTTCGTTGTCGCAATCACTACCGCGCTGAGCCTGTGCGCGTGCGGTCAGCGAGAACCCGTCGCCGCGACACCCGCCAAGGCCGCTGCCTGCGGCGCCTGCCACCCGCGCGACGGCCAGCAGATGGCACCGATGTTTCCGCTGCTTGCCGGCCAGAACG
>DATCXY010000097.1:0-5359 GCA_036570585.1 Solimonas sp.
CACCACGAGAACAGGAACAGCACGATCAGCCCGACATGAACGAGCCGCGTCGGCAAGTCCCAGATGCGCTGGGCGCGATTCATCTGCCGCGCCGTTTCTAGTCGTGTTCCTTGGCGCGGAACTCGTCGTGGCACGACTTGCAGGCCTTGCCCAGCTCCGGCACCTGCGCGGCGAAACCCGCAGCATCATTGGCGTTTGCCAGCGCGGCGAGCTTGCCGGCCTCGGTCGCCAGCGCCTCGCGCTTGAGTACGAACTCGTCCGGCTTCTGCCAGATCTCGGCCTTCGCGCGCGTCTTGCGCTTGGTTTCCGGACCCGAACCGACCGGGAACCAATCCTTCAGCTGTGGCGCCATTTCGTTGATCTTGTTGGCGGCCGCCGCGACCTCAGGGGTCAAACCCTTGCCGGCTTTCATCGCGTCGGCGATTGTCTTCATCGAATCGCCAATTTTTTCGAAGCCTTCGTGCCGCGTTTCCATCGCCTGCTTGTTTTCCGGCGAAATCGGCGGCTTCCGTTCACAGCCAGCGGCCGCAAGCAGCGCGATGGCAGCGATCGACACGGGCAGGGTTTTCAGTTTCACGTGTGGATTCCTTGTGTTTCGTCATGAGTGTCGTGGTCGAGCTTACTAAAGTGATCGCCGCGAAGTCTCGCCGCAGACCTCAATGCGCCTCGAGCCAGAACGTCACCGGGCCGTCATTGACGAGGGCGACTTTCATGTCCGCACCGAAGCGCCCGCAGGCGACATTGGCGTGTCTGGCTTGCGCACGTTCGACGAGATAGACGAACAGTGCGTGCGCGTGCGCCGGTGCCGCCGCCGTTGAAAAACCCGCGCGCGTGCCGCTGCGCGTATCGGCAGCGAGCGTGAACTGCGGCACCAGCAACAAGCCGCCGCCGGTGTCGCACAGTGCGCGGTTCATGCGGCCGGCTTCATCGGCAAATACGCGGTACGTCAGCAGGCGTTCAAGCAAGCGCTGCGCGGTCGCTTCATTGTCCTGCGGCTGCACAGCCACCAGCACCAGCAGGCCGCTCGCGATCGCACCGACGCACTCGCCGTCAATCCGTACCGATGCTTCTGTGACCCGCTGCAGCAGTCCGATCATTTGCAAATCTTCCGTCTTGTCGAGGCCCGCCGTGTTGCGAAAACTGCCCGCAAGGTTCGGCAGACGATTTTTCGTCGCACGACATGAAACGGGTCGCGCGTTTCATGCTCACGACGTTGCGATTCCCGCGTCGCCATTCTGCACGCTCTGGCGACCCTGGCCGCTGCCGTCTTGTGGTTGCTGCCGGCCAGACGCCGGGCGTCGCCGTACTCGATGCCGCGATTGAAGCTATCGTGCGCCGCGGGTTCGAGCCGTACTGATGGGCCTGCGCGCACTGCCGCCGCCGGCCGGCCGGTCAGCCGCATCGACATGAGCGTCGCGAAATCCGATGGAACTGAATCGGAATTGCAGCGGTCAGTGGCACGATTTTGCGTAAAACGGAATCTGCACGGGGCCGCGCGGCGCGCGCACGCCATGCCGCGCGGGATTCTTCAAAGAACGTCAAAAGGACGCAGAGAAGAGCATGGGAAATGAAATCAAGGGCGCGAGCCCCGATGAAGTGTTGATCGAGGCGCGAGGACTGGTCCGCCGCTATGGTCCGACCATCGCCGTCAACGGCCTCGACCTGACGCTGCGCAAAGGCGAGATCGTCGGCCTGCTGGGTCCGAACGGCGCCGGCAAGTCGACGACGATGAAAATGCTGACCGGCAATCTCGCGCCGAGCGCCGGCATCGTCAAAATCAAGGGGGTCTCGCTGCGCGAACAGCCGAAACTGGCGAAGAGCCACATCGGTTATCTGCCCGAGCAGCCGCCGGTCTACCCGGAATTGACCGTCGACGAATACCTGCGCTTCTGCGCTGGCCTGCATGGCGTCGCCAAAAAAGACATTGCCGATGCGCTGACGTCCGCGAAGCGCGACTGTGGCCTTGGCGATGTCGGCATGCGGCTGGTCGGCAATCTGTCGAAGGGTTATCAGCAACGCGTCGGTATCGCGCAGGCGATCATCCACCGTCCACCGGTGGTGATTCTCGACGAGCCGACCGTCGGCCTCGATCCGATTCAGATCCGCGAGATCCGTTCGCTGATCGCCGACCTCGGCAAGGCGCACACCGTCATTCTGTCGAGCCACATCCTGCCGGAGATCCAGGCGGTCTGTGATCGCGTGATGATCATCGCGCGCGGTGTGGTCGTCTACAACGAACCGCTGTCGAACACCGACAACCAATCGTCGATCGCCTGTGGCTTCCGGCGCCCGCCGGAAGCGGTCCAGCTGGCCGGCATCGAAGGCGTCGATGGCGCGAGCCCGCTCGGCGACGGTCGCTTCCTGGTCAGCAGCCGCAAGAACGCCGATCCGCGCGAGGCGATCGCCGCCGCCGCGGCCGAGCGCAACTGGGGACTCATCGAGCTGCATGCGCAGCAGCGCACGCTCGAAGAGATTTTCGTCGAACTGACGTCGGGTGACCTGAGGGCCGCCGCATGAATGTAGCTCCGCAAGATTTCGTCTTCTCCGAACGCACGGCGTGGTCGCTGCCCGGCGGCCATTCCCGTACCCACCTGCGCTTCACTCGGGACACCGTGTCATGACCGCCGCCTTCAATATCGCGCGCGTCGAATGGCGCCGCATCTTCCTGTCGCCGCTGGCCTGGGCGGTGCTCGCCATCGTCCAGTTCATCGTCGGCTTCGTGTTCATCAATCTGCTGCTGCAATATGCCAACGAGGCCGCGCAGGGCACGGACCTGGGCGTTTCCGATGTCGTCGCCGGTTCGCTGTACGGCTTCTCGACGATTCTGCTGCTGCTGATCATGCCGCTGATGACGATGCGGTTGTTCGCCGAAGAGCGGAAGACCGGTGCGATCACGCTGCTGTTCTCGGCGCCGGTCTCACTGACCGAAATCGTGCTCGGCAAATTTCTCGGCGTGCTCGGATTCATCGCGGTGGTGATCGTGCTGATGGCGCTGATGCCGCTGTCGCTGGCGTGGTCGACCAACATGGATTGGGGTCGCGTTGCTGCCGGCCTGCTGGGCTTGTTTTTGCTGATGATGTCGTTTGGCGCCGTCGGCCTGTTCGTGTCGTCCTGCACGCGCGAACCGACGATCGCGGCGGTCGGCAGCTTTGGCCTGTTGCTGGTGATCTGGCTCGCCAACATCCTCGCGTACAACGACAGCGTACCGTTCCACGAAGTATTTTCGTATCTGTCGCTGATTGGTCATTTCGAGAGTCTGCGCCGCGGCGTGTTCGCGACCGCAGACGTTGCGTACTACTTGCTGTTCTCGGCGCTGTTCCTGTGGCTGACCGTGCTGCGCCTCGATATCGAGCGCAACTAAGACATCAGGACCAGACCTCTCATGAAAGAAAAAAATCAGGTTTTTGCGCAGCAGTTCTTCAACGCTCTGCTGATCGTCGTCGTCATCGGGCTGCTCGGCTTTTTGTCGATGCGTTTCAAGACCGACATCGACTGGACTGCCGGCAATCGCAACACGCTGACCGCCGCGAGCGTCAAGCAGCTCAAGGCGATGCCCGACCCGCTGACGTTCTACGTGTTCGCGCCGAGCGGCGCGGAGACACGTCACGCGATCGAAGCCGATCTTGAGCGCTACAAGCGCGTCAAGAACAACATCACGGTCACGTTCGTCGATCCCAGTGCCGATCCGCAAAAGGTGCGCGAGTTCAACGTCAATTACGTCGGCCAGATCGTCGCCGAGTACGACGGTCGCCGGCAGACGCTGGACGCGACCACCGAGCCGGTGATCACCACCGCGCTGCAGCGGCTCGCCTACGGCGGCGAGCAGTGGGTGGTGTTCCTCGAAGGCCACGGCGAGCGTTCGCTCAGCGATCCTTCGCAGACCTCGTACTCGCAGTTCGAGAAAGCGCTGAAGGACAAGGGTCTCAAGGTTCAGGGCCTCAATCTGGTCAAGACGCCGAAAGTCCCGGACAACACCAGCGTGCTGGTGATCGCCTCGCCATCAGCACAGTTGCTGCCCGGCGAGCAGACGATCATCACCGACTACGTCAATCATGGCGGCAACGTGCTGTGGCTCGCGGACCCGGACTATCCGCCTGGCATCGAACCGCTCGCCAAAGACCTGGGCGTGAGCTGGCAGAACGGCTACGCCATCTTCCCCGACTACCAGATGCTTGGCACCGGCCACCCGGGCTTCTTCGCCGCGATCGGCTATCCGCCGAACGTGGTGACGCAGGGCCTCGACATGGTCACGCTGTTCCCGCTGGTGCGTTCGCTGACGATCGCGCCGACCGGCGACTGGAAAACGCAGCCGCTGTTGCAGACCAGCGATACGGCGTGGCTGGAAACCGGCGACATCAATGCCGGCAGCGTCGAGTTCGATGGCAAGGACATCAAGGGACCGCTGACGATCGGCGCGACGCTGACGCGCCAATACAAACCCGCCGCCGATGACAAGGAAGGCAAACCGCATCCACAGCGCATCGCGCTGATCGGCGACTCGGACTTCCTGTCGAACGCCTATCTCGCGCAGCTCGGCAACCAGCAACTCGGCCTCAACGTGATCCAGTGGCTGGCGAGCCGTGATGCGCAGCTCAACATCGACGTGCCGAAGGCGCCGGATACCTCGCTGTATCTGCCGGGCTGGGCAACGATGGCGATCGCCGGCGGCTTCATCGTGCTGCTGCCGCTGCTGCTGCTCGGCTTTGGCGTGACGCGCTGGGTGCTGCGCCGTCGGCGCTGATCGGAACCGCAGACCATGAAACGCGTCTATCTGAATATCGCGCTGCTGGTGATCGTGACAGGGCTCGCCGCCACGATCTGGTTCACGCAGAAAAAAGAGCCGCCGAAAGGCCCGCCGCTGACAACGCTCAGTGCAGACGCCGTGACCAGCATCCGCATCGAGCACCCGAATGAGCCGACGATCACGCTCGAAAAGAAGGGGGCCGAGTGGCAATTGACCGAGCCGGTGCAGTCGCCGACCGATCCGTTCGAAGTCGCCTCGCTGGTCAATCTCGCGACCACCGAGATCAAGCACGCGCTGAAGGTTTCGGACGTCAAGCTCGCCGACCTCAAGCTCGATCCGCCGCAATTCACGATCACGCTCAATGACCAGAAGCTGGAATTCGGCGACACCGAGCCGCTCGAATACCGCCGCTATGTGCGGCATGGCGACAGCATTGCGCTGATCGATGACCCATCTGGCACCGCGGTCGACGCCGATTACTCGAACCTGGCCGCCAAGGAGCTGATTTCACCGGGCGTCGACATCGACAAGATCGAGGTGCCGGGTCTCAGCGTCTCGCGCAGCGAAGGCAAGGACTGGCGTGCGACACCGGCATCGGCCGCCGCGACCGGCGAC
>DATCXY010000098.1:0-3526 GCA_036570585.1 Solimonas sp.
GCCGCTGGTCAATCACGCCGAACACGTTGAACGGGCGCGCGCGCAGGTGAACATCGCGCGCGAGCAGATGCGCGCCTTGCGCGAGGCTGCCGAAGCGGTCGAGACCGTGTTGCAGGCGGCGATCGAGGCGGCGCGTGCGGCCGAGTCCGACAAGGACAGTGCGATCGAGAAGCTGCAGCAGGCGCGCCTGGAGTTCGAAAACCTGCGCGCGCATCGCGAAAGCCTCGAAGAGCAGATTGCCGAAACCGGCTTCGAGCGCGCGGTACTTTTCGAGGGTCTGGATCCGGAAGCGACACTGACGGACTGGGAAGAAAAGCTCGCGACCGCGGTGCGCCGCATCGAACGACTCGGTGCGATCAACCTCGCTGCGATCCAGGAACTCGAAGAGGCGCAGGCGCGCGAGACGTATCTGGGCGAGCAGCATGACGATCTTCACGGTGCGCTGGAAACGCTGGAAGAAGCGATCAAGAAGATCGATATCGAGACCAAGGAGCTGTTCAAGCAGACGTTCGACAAGGTCGACGCGGTGTTCCGCGACCGCTTCCCGAAGCTGTTCGGCGGCGGCGAGGCGTATCTGGAACTGACCGGCGACAACATGCTCGAAACCGGCGTGCGCGTGATGGCGCGGCCTCCAGGCAAGCGCAATTCCACGATCCATCTGCTGTCGGGCGGTGAGAAGGCGATGACGGCAGCAGCGCTGCTGCTGGCGTTGTTCCAGCTCAATCCGGCGCCGTTCTGCCTGATGGACGAAGTCGATGCGCCGCTCGACGACGCCAATGTCGGCCGTTTCTGCGAAGTCGTGCGAGAGATGTCGCAAAACGTGCAGTTCATTATCATCACGCACAACAAGATCACGATGGAGCTGGCTCAACAGCTGCACGGCGTGACCATGCAGGAGCCGGGCGTGTCCCGTCTCGTCAGTGTGGACATCGAGCAGGCGGTTGAGTTGACGACACAGGCCGACGAACCACGGTCAGGGACGGGAACATGAGCGCGTTGCAATGGGCGTTGCTGGTGTTGGGTGCGGCGGCGGTCATCGCCATTTATGTCACGAGCCGTCGCGGCGATCGGCTGCCGAAGCATTGGACGCCGCCTGGCGCTTCTGGCGGGCGCGCACCGAAGCTGCCAGGCCAGGATCAGATGGACATGTTCGACGCGTCGAAAAGTGCTCCCAAGGGTGAGTTCGACGAATTCGGTGTCGGCAAGCCGCGCCCGCGCACCGAACCGGGTTTGGGGAAAACCGCACCGGGCGAAACCGCGTCGCTGTTCGGACAGCCGCCGGCCACCGAAGCCAAGCCGGAACCGGTCAAGGTCTTCGAGGAAAAGCTCGTTCATCTGTTGATCGCCGAACGTGAAGGTACGGCAATCTTCGGGCCGAAGATTCATCAGGCGCTGGCCAGCCAGAACCTGCAATACGGTGATCGCAAGATTTATCACCGGATGGCGAACGGCGAAGCCGTGTTCTCGATCGCCAGCCTGATCAAGCCGGGCACGCTCGATCCGGCCGAGCAGAACAAATTTTCGACACCGGGCCTGACCGTGTTCATGGTTTTGCCGACCAGCACGCAACCGGCCGACGCGGTCCGCGACCTGGTCGCGACCACGCGCGCACTCGCCGAGCAGCTCAATGCCGAAGTGTTCGACGCCAACCGTCAGGTGTTCACGGCGGAGGCGCAGCGCGTGCTGATGGCTGAGGTCGAAGCCTGGGCCAAGCGCAACGGTCTCTAGTACCGTGCCACAGAGTGGCCGCACGCAATGAGCGTTCCGCAGTCCAGTCGCGATCGCGCCGAAGCACTGCGTGCGACGCTGCATGCGCACAACCATCGCTATTACGTGCTCGACGATCCGCAGGTATCGGACGCCGAGTACGACGCGCTGTTTCGCGAACTGCAACAACTTGAAAGTGACTTCCCCGAACTGCTGACGGCGGACTCGCCGACACAGCGCGTCGGCGGCGCGCCGCTGAAGATGTTCGCTGCGGTTCACCATCGTCTGCCGATGCAGTCGCTGAACAATGCATTCGACGATGACGAGCTGCGCGATTTCGACCGGCGCGTGCGGGACGGACTTGCGGTTCCGATCGTCGACTATGTCGCCGAACCGAAACTGGATGGCCTGGCGGTGTCGCTGCAATACGAGAACGGCGTGTTCGTGCAGGGTGCGACGCGCGGTGACGGCCAGACCGGGGAAGACATCACCGCCAATTTGCGCACGATTCGTGCGATCCCGCTGAAGCTGCATGGCGATGCGCCATCGCAGATCGAAGTGCGCGGTGAGGTCTATCTGCCGCATGCCGGCTTCAAGCGCATGAACGATGAAGCGGCCGCGCGCGGCGACAAGCTTTACGTGAATCCGCGCAACGCGGCGGCCGGCAGCCTGCGTCAGCTCGATCCGCAGATGACCGCACGCCGGCCACTGTCGTTTTATGCATACGCCGTCGGATTTTCCGAAGACTGGCAGCCGCCAACCCGACATTCGCAGGTACTCGCGCAGCTGCGGGCCTGGGGCTTTCCGGTTTCCGATCTGATCGAGACTGTGCGCGGTGCCGACGGTTGCCTGAAATATTTCGCTGACATGCAAGTGCGCCGCGCGGCGTTGGCGTTCGACATCGACGGTGTCGTTTACAAGCTCGACGATCTCGCCGGGCGCGAAGAACTCGGCTCGGTGGCGCGCGCGCCGCGCTGGGCCATTGCCCACAAGTTTGCCGCCGAAGAAGCCGAGACGGTGCTGGAGAGCGTCGACTTCCAGGTCGGCCGCACCGGCGCGCTGACGCCGACGGCGCGCTTGCGCACGGTATTCGTTGGTGGCGCCAACGTCAGCAATGCCACGCTGCACAACATGGATGAAATCGCGCGCAAGGATGTGCGTGTCGGCGACACCGTGATCGTGCGCCGTGCCGGCGACGTGATTCCGGAAGTCAAGGAAGTCGTGTTGGCAAAACGGCCGACGACGACGGTGCCGCTGCTGATGATCGAACATTGTCCGGTCTGCGGCTCGGAAGTGAAGAAGGACCCGGACGGTCCGATTTATCGCTGCATCGGTCGGCTGGTGTGCAAGGCGCAATTGCAACAGTCGCTGCAGCATTTCGTGTCGCGTCGCGCGGCCGATATCGAAGGTGTCGGCGAGTCGCTGATCGCCGAGCTGGTCGAGCGCGAACGCCTGAGGACCCCGGCCGATTTGTTCACGCTGGCAGTGGCCGACATCGCCGTGCTGTACAAGTCGGCGGAGGTTGCGCCGGCCAAGATCATCGATGCCATCGCCGCGCGTCGCGAGCTGAGCCTGACGCGGCTGATTTACGCACTCGGTATCCCGTCGGTCGGTGAAACCACCGCCAAGGATCTGGCCAAACATCTCGGCAGCTTTGCACGCGTGCGCACGGCGCTGCCGGCGGTATTGACCCTGGTCGACGGCATCGGGGGTACGGCTGCCGATGAAATTCGCTGGTTCTTCGATGATGCGCACAATGCGCGCGCAGTCGACGCGGTGCTGACGCACGTGACGATCACTGACGAGCATGCAGTGTCCG